>JANYCM010000108.1 GCA_025360285.1 Sphingomonadales bacterium | reverse complement strand
TGGATCGAAAGCCCTGGCGCCAGCGGTCTGTCGCCGGACCCAACCAAATCCAGAAAAACTGCCGAAACAGGAAAATAAGGAAAATAACTTCGGGTTGCCGCAGATCAGTAAGTGATAAAATCGATTACGGGCCGCGGTCTTCTGGCTGGATATGCAACGCCGTCGCCGCCCGTGCCGCCGCGCCAATCGCCGCCACATCCACTGCACCCTTGCCGACCAGCCAGCTGCCGCCGACGCACAGCACTGCCGGTTCGGCCAGCCATTCCGGCGCGCTGGCCTGGGTGATGCCGCCCGTTGGGCAGAAGCGCGCCATGCCGAAGGGTGCCGCCAAGGCGCGCAGCGCCGGCAGGCCGCCGGCCGCCATCGCTGGGAAGAATTTGAAGCGATCGAGCCCCAAATCGAGCCCGCGCATCAAATCGCCGGCATTGGCGATGCCGGGCAGGAACGGCACGCCGCTGGCGACGGCCGCTTCGCCCAGCGGCGCGGTCAGGCCGGGGCTGACGATGAACTGCGCGCCGGCCTCGATCGCCGCACGCAAATCACCAGGGTTGAGCACGGTGCCGGCGCCGACAATCGCCCCTGCCACCTTGGCCATTTCGGTGATCACTTCCAACGCCACAGGTGTTCGCAGCGTTACCTCCAGCACGCACAGGCCGCCAGCGACAAGCGCCTCGGCAATCGGCCGCGCCTGCGCCACATCATCGATCACCAGCACCGGGATCACCGGTGCCAGCCGCATGATCGCGTCAATCTTCATCGCGTGAATTCCCTGGCAAAGGCCGCCGCCGCGCCGAACAGGCCGGGCTGGTCCAGCGTGATGCGTTTGACCGGCATCGCCCGCATCATCGTTTCGAATCGGCCCTTGGCAACCAACCGCTCGGCAAAGCCCGATCCGGGCAGATGGCCGGCGATCCGCGCGCCCAGCCCGCCGGCAATGACGATGGCACTCGCCCCCTGCGCCAGCGCAATGTCGCCGGCCACCGACCCCAACGTCATGCAAAACCGGTCGAGCGCCGCCACCGCGATCGAATCGCTGCCATCCAGGGCCGCCGTCCACAGCGCCGTATCGCTGCGCGGTTCCACCGCCCGGCCTTCGATCGCCGCCAGCGCTTCGTACAGGCTTTGCAGCCCCGGCCCCGACACGATGCGCTCCACCGATACCCGCCGCGTCCGCAGCCGCTGCTGCGCCAGCAGCCTATCTTCAAAGCGGTCCAGCGGCGCGAAATCGATATGGCCGCCTTCGGTTTCGACGACCTGATAAGCGCCGCTGGAACGCAGCAATTGCGCCACACCCAGCCCTGTGCCGGGACCGATGACGCTGATAGCACCGGAATCCGGCAACGGCACATCCGGGCCACATATGGCGGCGAAATCGGCCGGGCTGGCCTGCGCCACGGCATGGGCGACGGCGCCGAAATCATTGACAATGACATGGCGGTCCACCCCCAGCCGTTCGTGGATCAGCGCCGGCCGGATCACCCAATGACTGTTGGTCAGTTGCAGCGCTTCGCCCTGCACCGGCCCGGCAAAGGCGATGCCCGCTGAAGGCGGCAGAGGGTGGCCAACGATCACGCCAAACGCCTCCCACGCTGTCTGGAAGCTGGCATGTTCGGCGGTCTTCAGCACCGTCACCGGCCCCAGCGACGGCACGCGCCCGGCGGCAACACTGGCCAGGGCAAAGCGCGCATGGGTGCCGCCGATATCGACGGCGACGATGTCGGTGGGGGCGGCGGTCATGTGCGCCAAGGGTTACCGCGCCCGCCGGCAAGCACAAGCAAAGCTTTGACCGTATACGTATTCACGCGCGGTGCCCGTCATCAACCCGCAGCATCGCGGCGGCGGCCAGCACCAGCACCGCGGCGGCAATCGCCATCGCCGGCAGTGGATTGCCGGGAAAGAAGCCGTGCAGCACGCTGCCCATGATGCTCGACACGATCAGCTGCGGCACGACGATGAAGATATTGAACAATCCCATAAAGACGCCCAGCTTGGCCGGCGGCAGCGCCCGCGCCAGAATCGCATACGGCATGGTCAGGATCGAGCCCCAGGCGATGCCGATCAGCGCCATCGCCGCCAGCAGCCAGGTCGCATCGGTAATGACCAGGAAGCTGGCAAAGCCCGCCGCGCCGGCCAGCAGACCGATGATATGCGTGCGCGCCCGGCCGATGCGCGCCGCCAGCGCCGGCATGGCAAAGGCCCAAAGCGCGGCAACACCATTATAGACGGCGAACAAATCCCCCACCCAATCGGCACCGCGGTTGAAGGCGGCGGACGTCGGATCCGCCGACCCGAAGAAATTCTGCGCCACGACCGGCGTTGTATAGATCCACATGATGAACAGCGCCGACCAGGTGAAAAACTGCACCAGCGCCAGCCGCTGCATCACCACCGGCATGGTGGCAAGGTCGCTGATGATCTGGGTCAGCGCACCGCCGCCGCGGCCGCGCATCACCAGCCAGCGGCTGATCATCTGGGCAATGCCAAAGCCAATCAACATGCCGCTCAGCACATAGACCGGCTTGTCGAGGCCCAGCCGCTGGACGCCCAGGCAGATGGCGGCACCGGCGACCAGCCATAATGGCCCCGAGCGCGGGGCGGTGAGGGGGCCATCCTGCCCCGCCATGACCGCACCGCCGCTAAATTCGGCCATGCGTTCGGGCGGATATTCACGCGTTGTCAGCACCGTCCACAACACCGCCGAAAACAGCGACGCGCCCCCGAGGTAAAACGCCCAGCGCACCGAATCCGGCACCATCCCGGCGGGCGCGGTATTGGCAAGGTGGAAGACATTGGTCAGCACCGACGGCGCAAGGGAACCGAGCACCGCGCCGGCCCCGATGAAGGCGGTTTGAAAGGCAAAGCCCGCCGTCTGCTGGGCCGGATCGAGCATGTCGCCGACAAAGGCGCGAAACGGCTCCATAGAGATATTCAGCGAGGCATCGAGCACCCAGAGCAGCATCGCCGCGACCAGCAGCACCGGGGCATGGGGCATGCCGAACAACGCCGCCGTCGCCAGCGTTGCGCCGGCGAGGAAGAACGGCCGCCGCCGGCCCAGTCGCGTCCAGGTGCGATCGCTGAAATGCCCGATCAGCGGTTGGACGATCAGGCCCGTGAGCGGCGCCGCAATCCACAGAAACGCCAGATCATCGACGCTGGTGCCCAGCGACTGGAAGATGCGGCTCATATTGGCGTTCTGCAGGGCAAAGCCGATCTGGATGCCGAAGAAACCGAAGGAAATATTCCACAGGCCGCGGAAATTCTGGCGGGGTTTGGTCGTCATGCCGGGTCCTTGTGCGCCGCTGTCGTGCGCCGCACCACCAGCCGTGGCGGCAACATGCGAGTCTCGGTCGGCAGATCGGCGATCCGCCGCAACAATGTATCGACCAGTACCTGCCCGGCGCGGGCATAATCCTGGGCGATCGTCGTCAACGGCGGATGCGACAGGCTGGCGGCGGGAATATCGTCAAAGCCGACGATCGATACGTCATCGGGAACGCAGATTCCGGCTTCGGCCAGCGCCCGCAGCGCGCCGATGGCGATCAGGTCGCTGGCGGCGAAAATCGCGTCAAATTGGCGCCCACTGGCCAGCAAATGCCGGGTCGCGGCATGGCCGGCCGCCTCGGTCATTGTCGCATCGATTTGCAGTGCCGGGTCGGCGGCAAGGCCGGCGTCGGCCATCGCCGCACACGCACCGCGATAGCGATCCTCGAATTCGGGTGACCGGCTGGAGGCTTCGCCCAGAAACACGATGCGGCGGTGGCCAAGTTCGACAAGGTGCCGGGCGGCATCATGGCCACCGCGAAAATTGTCGCAGCCGATGGTGGTATCGGGGCCGCCATTTTGCACCGACCCCCAGCGCACAAAATGCGTGCCCTGCTGCGCCAAAAGGTCGAGCCGGGCGCGGTAATCCTCATAATCGCCATAGCCGAGCAGAATGATGCCATCGGCCTTGCGGCTGTCCTCATAATCGACATGCCAGTTGCTCGACAGCTGCTGGAAGGAAATCAGCAGGTCATAACCGCGCTGCGCACAGGTGCGGGTAATGGAACCGAGCATCGACAAGAAGAACGGGTTTATCAGTGAATCATCGGGTGTCGGATCCTGAAAGAACAGCAACGCCAGTGTGTTGGAATGGCGCCGCCGCAGGCTGGAGGCGTTCTTGTCGACGGTGTAGTTGAGCTGGGTGGCAATGGCCTCGATGCGCTTGCGGGTTGCCTCGCTGACCGTCGGATCGCCGCGCAGTGCCCGCGACACCGTCGGCTGCGAAACGCCGGCCAATTGTGCGATATCGAATGAAGTCGGCTTGTCATTCGACATGGCCGCGCCGCTCTCCCCCAAAGTGCCGGTCCTCTGGCGGGACCGGATGACGTGAGTGTAGCGGGCGACACGGGCGCGCGATAGCGCTGCGGCAAGTTGGCAGCATCGAATTGCGGCTTGGTGTGACCTAAATATTGGCCCCTGACACGAACGCCGTGTCATCGCGTTTGGGACGTTCGGTCATGCGTTCGCCAGTGGCGCTGTAGATGACCAGTTCGGCGATGTTGGTGGCATGATCACCGATGCGCTCCAGGCTTTTGGCGATGAACAGCAGATGCGCCGAGGCGGTGATCCGCGTCGGGTTTTCCATCATGAAGGTCAGCATCAGGCGAAACAGGCTGGTGTAGAAATCATCGACGAGCTGGTCGCGGTCGGCAACCTCCTGGGCCAGTATCGGGTCGCGGGCGATATAGGCATCGATGACGCTGGCTACCATCTGCGCCACCATCCGCGCCATTTCGGGCACGATGACCATCGGTTCCATGGTGCCGCCATGGCCAAGTACCGAGGCGCGCTTGGCGATGTTCTTGGCGTAATCGCCGATGCGTTCCAAAATGGCGCTGGTTTTCAGCGCGGCGATGATCTCCCGCAGATCCACTGCCACTGGTGCGCGCAGGGCAATCGTTTGGATGGCGAATTGTTCGGTCTCGGCCTCCAGCAAATCAAGCTCATGGTCGGCAGCGGCCACCGCCAGCGCTGCCACCGCGTCACGGTGGACCAGCGCGTTGACGGCACCCATGATCTGCGCCTCGCACAGCCGGCCCATGCGGGTGATCAAATTGCGCAGTTTTTCCAGATCGTCATCATAGGATGTGATCGTGTGCGCCGGGCTGTCGGTCATGGTCGCGGATCCTTGCGGCAGAGGGCGATCAACCGAAACGGCCGGTGACATATTCGCGCGTTCGCTGTTCGCGCGGATTGGTGAAAATCTGCGCCGTTGGGCCGACTTCGATGACTTCGCCGAGATACATGAAGGCGGTCTGGTCCGAACAGCGCGCCGCCTGCTGCATCGAATGTGTAACGATGACGATGGTGAAATCGGCGCGCAATTCGGCGATCAATTCCTCCACCTTGGCGGTCGAGATCGGATCGAGCGCCGATGTCGGTTCGTCGAACAGCAGCACCTGGGGCTTCACCGCGATGGTGCGCGCGATGCACAGCCGCTGCTGCTGGCCGCCGGACAGACCGAGCGCCGAGCTCTTCAGCCGGTCCTTGACCTCGTCCCACAGCGCCGCTTTGCGCAGGCTCCATTCCACCCGTTCGTCCATCGCCTGGCGCGACAGGCTTTCATGCAGGCGCACGCCAAAGGTGATGTTTTCCTGGATGGACATCGGGAAGGGTGTCGGCTTCTGGAACACCATGCCGATGCGAGCCCGCAGTTCGGTCGGATCAACCTTGGCGTCGATCAGGTTTTCGCCGCCCATCAACACTTCACCGGTGGCGCGCTGGCCGGGGTAAAGGCTGTACATGCGGTTGATGACGCGCAGCAGAGTAGATTTACCGCAGCCCGAAGGCCCGATCAGCGCCGTTACACGCGATTCGGGAAAACTCAGATTGATCGATTTCAGCGCGCGGGTTTCGCCATAGAAGAATTCCAGGTTACGCGTTTCGATGAACGGCTTGCCGCCATCCAGGCTGTTGTGGCGACCAACCACATCGCTGAGCGATGCCATCTGCGGGCTTTCGGCCATGTCATGCACTCCTAGCGCCGCCGACCGATGGTCAACTGCGCGATGATATTGATGGCCAGCACGCCGACGGTGACGATCAACGCCCCGGCCCAGGCCAGTTGCACCAGATCCTCATAGGGACTGGCGGCGAATTGGTAGATGGCGATCGGCAGGCTGGCCATCGGCTTGCCGAGCGATGTCGACCAGTTGAGATTGCCCAGAGAGGTGAACAGCAACGGCGCGGTTTCCCCGGCCAGGCGGGCCAGCGACAGCAAAAGACCGGTCAGCATGCCGGCCCCCGCGGCGCGCCAGGCGATCAGCGTGGTGACCTTCCATTTCGGCGCCCCCAGCGCCGCCGCTGCTTCGCGCAGCGCGGTGGGCACCAGCGACAGCATATCCTCGGTAGTGCGGATGATGATCGGGATGGCAATAACCGCCAATGCCACCGCCCCGGCAATGCCAGAATAGGTCTTCGTCGTCGCTACCAGCAGCGTATAGACGAACAGGCCAATGAGGATCGACGGCGCCGAGAGCAGGATATCGCTGACAAAGCGCGTCACCTGGCCCAGCCGCGATCCGCGGGCATATTCGGACAAATACGTCCCCCCCAGCACGCCGATCGGCGTGGCTATGACCATGCCGATGCCGACCTGGATAAGGCTGCCGACGATGGCATTGGCCAGGCCGCCATTTTCGCCGGTCGGCGCCATCGACGTTGTCAGCACCGACCAGCGCAGCGCCGGAAAGCCGCGTTCAAACAGCGTCCACAGGATGGAGCCCAGCACCGCCAGCGCGATCAGCGCGGCCAGCGACGACAGGGCGGCGGCGACCAGATTGGTCAGTTTGCGACGGGCAGCAAGGCGGCTCATCTCAATGCCCGGCCTTGTTGATAACCAGCGCGCGCGACGCGGCCAGGACGATGAACGAGATGATCAGCAACGTCAGCCCCAGCCCCAACAGCGAGGCGAGCTTCAGCGTGCCGAACCCCGCTTCGTTGAATTCATTGGCGATCGTCGAGGCGATGGTCGAACCTTGTGCGAAAATCGAGGGTGACAGCCGGGTGGCATTGCCGATTACAAAGGTGACGGCCATGGTTTCGCCCAGCGCCCGGCCCAGCCCGAGCATGATTGCGCCGATCATCGCGCGCTTGCCATAGGGCACCGCGACATGGCGGATGACCTCGAAGCGCGTGGCGCCCAGGCCATAGACCGATTCCTTAAGAACCACCGGCGTCGAGGCGAGTATTTCAACGAACATCGCCGAAATCAGCGGCAGGATCATCACGCCCAGCACCAGCCCGGCGGTGAACACGCTGTTGCCCGATCCATAGTCAAAGATCTTGTTGAGCACCGGCACATCGACGAAAAAATCGGCGACATCGAGAATGAAATGTTCGGCCAGCCAGGGGGCAAGGACGAAAAACCCCCACATGCCATAAATGATTGAAGGGATCGCGGCGAGCATCTGGATGATCACCCCGATCGGCCGGCGCAGCGCATCGGGCAGCAATTCGGTCAGCACATAGGCCACCCCGGTCGCCAAGGGCACCGCGATCAGCAACGCCAGAAAGGCGCTGACCAATGTGCCATAGACCATGATGCCGGCGCCGAAGACTTCGTTGACCGAATCCCACACCGGATTGATGAAAAAACCCGGGCCGAACACCCGCAGCGCCGGCCACGCCCCCACCGCCAGCATGATGATGATCGCGCTGAGCAGCGCCAGCACCAATATGCCGGTCGATGACACCAGCCCGGCAAAGCGCCGGTCGGCGCGCGCCGCCGCCGAACCACTGCCGCCCGACAATGACGGGCGGCGCGGCCTCACCGCCGCTGCGCCGGCCATCGCCGCAATGGGGATCGCCTCGCTCATCGGACCATCATTTCGCGGATCATCGTTTCGGCAAACATCGGGATGGCGCTCAGCGGGTCAGCGCGGCCGGCACGCCGGTAACGCCCTGCCATTCCTGCTTGACCCGCTTGATGGCTGCGGCCGGCAGCGGCAGATAGCCCAGCTGCTGCGCGGCCGCTCCGCCCTTTTTCAGGCTCCAGTCAAAGAACGCCAGCGCCGCGGCCGTGCGCGCCGGATCGCTGGGCCTGGCCGGCACCAGCACATAGGTAGCGCTGACGATCGGCCAGGTATTCGCCCCCGGCAATGCCAGCATGTTGACCGTGGCATTGGGCGCCTTGGCCCAATCGGCCTGGGCGGCGGCGGCGTTGAAGCTGGCCGGCGTCGGATCGATGAACTTGCCATCGGCATTGGCCAGCTTGGTCATCGTCAGCTTGTTGGCGGCGGCGAAATTATATTCGACATAGCCGATCGCTCCCAGCGTGTTCTTCACATTGCCGGCCACGCCATCATTGCCCTTGCCGCCCGAACCTGTCGGCCAGGTAATTGCCTTGCCGGCTCCCAGCTTCCAGTCGCTGCTCGCCTTGACCATGTAATTGCTGAAGATCGCCGTCGTGCCAGACGAATCGGAGCGGTAGACCGGGGTGATCGGGATCGGGCGCAGCGTCAGCCCCTTGTTCGCCGCCAGGATCGCTGAATCATTCCATTTGGTGATGGTGCCCTGGTAAATGCCGGCGATCAACGCCGGCGTCAGCTTCAGGGCACCGCTGGCCAGGCCCGGCAGGTTGACGATGATGACTTCGGAACCAATGACGGCCGGAAACTGCACTAGCCCGGCGGCGGCGATGTCGGCAGGCTTCATCGGATCGTCCGACGCGCCAAAATCGACGGTGCGCGCCTTGATCTGGGCGATGCCGGCGCCGGAACCAATCGCCTGATAATTCACTTCATTGCGGGTTTCCGCCTTATAAGCCGAGGCCCATTTGGCGTAGAGCGGCGCCGGAAACGTCGCGCCAGCCCCGGTGATGTCGGCGGCCATTGCCGGCATGGCCGTCAGCGCCGCACCTGTCAACAGCATCATGGCGATGGAAATCTTCATGGCATCTTTCCCCGAAGCGACACGCCCCGCAATGTTCCGTTCGCAGGTTAACATGACAGATAAATGACAGTGATGGCCTTGCCCACCACCATGAACGTCCGGGCACGCCGATCGTGCCGGTCGCGATGGCGGCAACAAGCCCGCCAATGCGGCGCTTGCTGCCAGTTTCCAAAGGGCAATCAGTGCAATGACAGCGCCATACAAGGCGGCCCTGCCGCCACCAACGTCACAAAAAATTCGTCTTTGGCGGCGCCGTCCGATCGGCCAGGACAGTATTTGCCGCAGCATTTGCTGCCGCATTTCAACCAACGGGCGAATCACGATCGGTGTGTCTGCCGTTGGCCGCGAGGCTACCCGTAGCGAACCCGTCTCGCTCTGATATCCCCCGCTATTACTTCAAAGCCGCGAAATTCACGGTTTTTCACCTGTTTTTGAGCCGAGTTGCGCCTGTAAAATTACTATTTCAAAGGTTGGTTTGGAAAGCTCCTGTTCTTCGGGACAAGGAATTTCACGACGATGACAGGGACGGAACGGGTGCATAACAGGCTCTCAATCTGATTATCAGGGCATTCGAACCGTGTCCGTGGCGATCACACGTCGTTATCGTTGATGTGTGGGGCGAAATTGCCCTCGCGTGGGATAATTTTGACCTGCCTCGACATAAGATTGGCCTAAATCGCGAAAACATCGTCATTGGGGGGCGAATTTGCCGCTGGTTGGGACGGGCTTGCGACCAGCGGTGATGCCACCGACCAGACCTGACAAGACAGGCGCTCGTTATGGGATTGCTGTAACGGGAAGTGGGAGGCTCGTGGGTACTGGCCGGGCAGCCCGCAAATGACGAGGACGCCACCTCGCTAGCCTGCGGATCAAATTCGGTTATTTTTGTAGCAATGAACGCAATTGGCCCCGGCGATTCCCACCAGCATGGCGAGCGCTGCGTTTCGCCGCTGATTGCGCTTGATTGAGCGCCCGCGGCGCGTGCCGGTTTCGCGCACAAAATTCTCTCGGTTCTGTGATGGCTGCAACCAGTCATGAAATTTGCGTGGCTGTACCGGCCACAACATACCAGGTGACAAAAAGGCCGCAAAGCAGGCCACCAGGGACGGCGCTGCCAGTGCGGTGCCATGTGAAGGTACCGATGGCGGCTA
>JANYCM010000281.1 GCA_025360285.1 Sphingomonadales bacterium | reverse complement strand
GCTGGCGCTTGATCCGGTCGAGGTCACCGTGCGGCAGGCCGTGCCGCTGCCGCACGAAGGCCAGCGCCTGCTCGCCCTGGATGACGGAAACCCCCTTCGGCAGGTTGATGCCGGAGTACCCGCGCCGGAACGCGTCGGCGTCGGTCGAGGCGTTCTGGGCCGCGTTGAGGCAGACGGTGACCCCACCGATGGCCTCGCTGATCCGGCACGCTATGCCGCCGCCACGCTCGCCGCCGTCGCCATTGCCGGCCGCGCGCCTGGCCGATCGGCACCGCAAAGGGTCGGGCCCGGTGCCGTGCCGGGCGGCGCGGTCGGCTGGTTCCTTGCCGATGACGGCGGGCTGCGCATTTCGGCCCTGGCCGATGGCCGCATCACGGCGCTATGGCATGATCACCCGCCGGGCTATCGCGGGCTGTGCCGGCTGCCGCTGCATTGGCGCCGCGATACCGGGGAGGTGGAAGCCCAGCTGGAAAGCGAACAGCAATTGGCGACGATGATTCTGGGCCGTCCAGAAACGCTGCGCCCGCAGCCCGAGGGGGTTTCGGCGACGCTGGGGGGGCAGAATTGGCGTGGCCGGACGCCGGTTGCCGGCGACGAATCCCGACCGCCAAGCGATTCCGTGCCCGGTGACGCGGGAAGCTGGCTGCAACCGATCGCCGATCTGGGCAACGGTGCACTAATGCTGGAGTTTCTGAACACATTGCGCATGGATGCCCTGTTGCGCGGTCCCGCGCCGCCGCCGCAACCGGCGCGGCTCTTGCTGGTCGTGGGCGGCATGCCATATGACCTGCCATATTCGTTTCGGTTGCGGTCGGCGCATTCGGTGTCGGTGGTAGCCGTCGGCGATTGCCTGTTGGTGGCCAGCCTGGAGGATAGCCAGCGATGCGTCGTGCTTTGCCGTTCTTGAAGCGCAGCCTCATCGCCATGTGGTGGCTGGCGATGCCGGCCATGGCCGCGCCGGCGCCGGCGCCGATGACGCAACTGTTCCTGGTACAGAATTCCGGCTGGATGGCACCCTTTTATGACGATCCGAAAGGCCGGTTCCGGGCACTGGTGACGGGGTTGGCTGCTGCCGGGGCCGGGCCGGAGACCCCGGTGATCATTGCCGCCTTCAACAAGGATGGGCAGGTTCCGGGTCAGCATTCGCCGCAGCTGCTATATCGGGGCGCCAATGATGGCAATGCGGTCAAAGGGGCGATCGACGGCATTACGTTGCCGCGCAAGGTGAGCGGAGCCTATGCCGATTCGGACTTTGAAGCGGCCTTGTTCGCTGGTGCGCCAAGTCTGCTGGGCGGCAAGCCGGGCATAATTTGGTTCATTTCCAATAACCAGAACGCGCCCGACGGCGCCGCCGACTGGCAGGCGCGATCGCAACATTTTTCGGCGGCGCTGATCGCGCAGCCGCATATCACACGGGTTTATGCCCATCCCGTCCGCGATGAAGTCAACAGCGCCAATTTCGGCCGTAAGGAAGGGTTCATCATTTATGCCCTGGCCTATGGAAAGGCGGCTGCGACAACGCTTGATGCCATTGTCGCCAGCGATCGGTTGCGGCGTCTGTTCGGCAGCCCCGTTGCCCGGCTGAAGCCCATCGATCGACAGACTATCGGATTTCGTCTCGAAAATGCCTCGGTGGATCTCACCCAGCAGGAGGGCTATGTCCAGGTCACCAGCGACGGTGGCCCGCAACAATTAACGCTGAAGGGCCGGCTGGAAAATCGCCTCTATCCCTTCGTGATTCGCAGCGCCGATCTGGTGGTGACATTCACGCCCGATAAAACCCAGCCTGGCCTGGCTGGGCTGGCACTGGCGGCACGGCCCCAGCATATCGTCAATGTGCCAGCCCTGGGGCGATCGGCGCCGGTAACGATCGAACTGGCGCTGCCGGCGCTGCCGCAGGCCCGGTTTACGGACCGCGAACGTCGTGCTGCCGGGGTCGTGTCGATCGCGCTTAAAAAAATCGAATATGGTTGGGACCATGAATTTCTGGGGCGGCTTTCGGCGGTACCAGCAACCGATGTGATAAGCACCACGGCGGAAACCCAACTGGTGAGGATCAATCTGCCGCCGATCTTTGTGGCGCCGCTGTCGATCCGCACCAGCACGTCTGACCTGCCGTTGCAGGTAATCGCGCGCTATGATCGGCTGTGGCTGTGGGGCACCCTGTCGGGTTTAACAACGCTGCTCCTTTGCGTCTGGTGGTGGGGCGGCCGCGCGCGCCGCAAATACCAGTTCCTCGTCGATCTCGACGGCGAACA
>JANYCM010000205.1 GCA_025360285.1 Sphingomonadales bacterium | reverse complement strand
TGCCGAGGCCGATCAGGATGACATGGACGTCATCCTCACCATGCTCGGTGTGGCGGGGGTGAATTTCATCATGGGCGTGCCCGGCGCCGATGACGTGATGCTCAACTATCAATCGACCAGCTTTCACGATGCGCTGTATCTGCGCGATGTGCTCGGCCTGCGCGCCGCACCGGAATTCGAAGCCTGGCAACAGGCGATGGGGCTCGCCGATGAACGTGGCCGGATCATCGAAGGCGATGCCCGCGCCCTCGCACGGCGCGTGCTGCCGGCGCTGCATGGCTGAACCCCCGGCCCTGTGGCTGCGCGGCCTGACCCAGGCCCGCGTCGGGCTGGGCCGGGCGGGGCAGGGGGTGCCGACGGCGGCGCTGCTGGAATTTCAGCTTGCCGCGGCGCGGGCGCGTGATGCTGTAAAGGCGGTGCTGGATGTCGAAGCGCTGGCGCAGGCGCTGGGACAGCCCGCAATCCTGGTGCACAGCCAGGCCGGCGACCTCGCCGTCCATCTGCAACGCCCCGATCTTGGTCGCCAGCTCGATTCCGCCGATGCGGCGCGGCTGGTGCCCGGCGATTGGGACCTTGCCATTGTCATCGGCGATGGCCTGTCGGCAACCGCCGTTCAGGCGCATGCGGCCCCGCTGACAGCAGCGCTTGTCGATCGCCTGCCCGGCTGGCGGATCGCGCCCATCATCATCGCCCGCCATGCGCGAGTGGCGCTGGGTGATGATATCGGCGCGGCGCTCGGCGCGCGGCTGGTGCTGGTGCTGATCGGTGAACGGCCGGGGTTGAGCGCCCCTGACGCCCTGGGCGCCTATCTCACTTATGCGCCAAGGCGTGGCTGCCCGGATTCCGATCGCAATTGCGTGTCGAACATCCGCCCGCCGCATGGCCTGGGCTATGCCGCCGCCGCCGATCGCCTCGCCTGGCTGCTGGCCGAGGCGCGGCGACGCGGGCTGACGGGTACGGCGCTCAAGGAAGCGTTGCCAGACGCACCAAAGGACGAACCCCCGCGGGTTACCGCGAGGGTTCGGGACGAATGAACCGGTTGGGCAGGATCAGAACTTGATCGAAGCTTCGAGGCCAAAGGTCCGCGGCGCGTTGAAATTGCCATAATCGCCCAGCACATTGTTGATGCTGCCCGAAGCGACATTGGTCGTCGGCGCGCCCGGCAGGCTGTTCGACGGGTCGCGGCGATAGACATATTGCTTGTCAAACAAATTGCGCGCCCAGGCCGAGATACTCAGCGTGCTGCTGTCCTGGCCCATCGGGATTTCCGCCAGGCTGACACGACCGTTGACAATGAACGATGCGTCATTCTTGGTGGCGAACTGGTCGAAGGACTGGGTGGCCTGCGAATAATTGCCATCAAGATGCAGGCGCAGCTTCACGCCGCTGGCGGTGATCGGCACCGAATAATCAATGGCGCCGCTCGCCGCATTGCGCGGGGTGAAGACGATGTAGAAGTCCTGGTAAACCGATGTCGAAAGCCCGCCAGCCGTCGCGGTGATCAGCACCGGCGGGATCTTGGTATAGGTATAGGCATAGCCCAAGGTCAGCGTCAGGCCTTCCAGCGGGTTGACGGTCAGATCGGCTTCGATACCGCGGATCTTGGTGATGCCGGGGGCATTGATGGTGACCAGATTGTTGAAGCTGCCGGTGGCGGTCGGCTGGATCGAGCTGATGTCGATCTGGCTGTTCTTGCGATCCATGATGTAGCCGGCGATGTTGAAGCGGGCCCGGTGATCAAGGAATTCCGATTTCAGGCCGATTTCATAGGACTTCACATCTTCAGGGCCGAACGGCTGATAATTTGCCGTGCGCGAGCTGGCGCCGCCGGCACGATAGCCCGTCGCATATTTGGCATAGACGTGAACATCGTCGCTGACGTCATAGGCCAGTGTCGCCGTCGGGTTGAAGCGGCTCCAGGATTTGTCGAGCGGCGCATAACCATTGGTCGCGGCAATCGCCGGGTTGGCGGCATAGTTGATGTTGCGCGAAATCAGCAGGGCGCCCTGCTTCTTGTCGGTGGTGTAACGACCGCCGGCGGTCAGGTGCAGCGTGTCGCTAATGTTCCACGTCGCCTGGCCATAGGCGGCATAGCTGCGTGACCGCACCGCCGAAGCACGATCGATCGAGCGGCAGCCGGGCTGCGAGCCAAAGCCGCCCGATCCGGTGCACGGATCAAGCACGGTCACCGCTGTCAGCGTCGGGTTGAAGGCGACCGAATTCGGGGTCGCTGCATCATCGCTGACATTTTCGATGAAATAATACAGGCCGGCGACATAATCGACCGGGCCAACCGTGCCAACCGCCTGGATTTCCTGGCTGAACTGCGTCTGGTGCAGATTGGCCAGGCTGTAGCGGCTGAAGTTGCACGCCGTGCCGGTGCACACCGCCGTGGTGGCAGGCGGCACGATCGCCGGTGCCGTGACGACCGGCACGCGGTGCGCGCCGCCGGAATTGTCCCACTGGGTGGCATTGACGCCGCGCCAGGCGGTGATCGAGCGCAATTCAATCTCCGGCGCCAGCTTCCACTTCATGACGCCGGTGACGCCATTGGTCTTGTCGATGCTCGGCTGCTGCGGCACGCCGATATCGGCAACCCGCATCCGCGATGTGCCATTTACCACGACCAGCGGCGACAGCGGCTTCACCGTGCCGGTCAGCGCCGTATAGGATGTCCCCGGCAGGGTGCAGGCCGGCACCGCCGATTGCGCCCCGGCGACGCAGCCATTGGGGTTATAGTTGAGCAACTGGCTGTAGAAGGGCGAATTGGCGTCATAGCCATTGTCGTACGACAGGTCGGCGGTGAAGCTGTCGACCGGCTTCCAGCGCGCCGCGATGCGGAACCCACGGCGATCATAATAGCCCCAGCCGGTCTGGCCGGCGAGCGGGTTGATCGTCACCGGCCCCTGATATTGCACCACGCCATCGGCCTTGACGCTGATGTTGTGGAATTCCGGCAGATCGAGGTGGAGTTCGCCATTGTAACCGCCAAGGTTGCTGATGCCGGCGGTGGCGCGGCCTTCGAACTTGCCGCTCGGCGCCTTGGTGACAATGCTCAGCGCGCCGCCTTCGGTGTTGCGGCCGAACAGCGTGCCCTGCGGACCCTTCAGCACTTCGATGCGCTCGACATCGAACAGCGCGGCGTTCAGCCCGTGCTGTCGACCAAGATAAACGCCATCGATATAGATGCCGACGCCCTGTTCACGCGCCGGCTGGTTGGCATCGAGCGGCACGATGCCGCGAATGCCGATGGTCAGCGCCGATTGGCGGGCTTCAAAGGTGGCGACGCGCAATGACGGCACGCCGCCATCGGCGAGATCGTAAAAGCTTTGGACGTGGCGGTCCTTCAGCGCTGTGGCGCCGAGCACGGTGATCGAGATCGGCGTCGTCTGCTGGCTGGCTTCGCGCTTGGTCGCAGTCACCACAATTTCGGTCAGGCCATCGTCGCTGGCGGCCGCGGCCACTTCGGCGGCAGTGGCCGGCATTGCAATCGCCATCAAGACACCGCCGAGCAGCAGATTATGGCGGATGTTGCGATACTTCATCATGGGATCAGGGTCCTGACAGTTGCAGCGTTGGTGTCGCCGGGATCGCAGAGGCGCCGCACATGCTCCCAGCCGCCTTGGCCGCCCGGCAATGCGCTGGCAAAGCTGCCGGCCACACCGTCACGGGTATTGGTCAAGTCGGCCGCAAAGCCTGTCGATAGCGCTATTCTGTTGCCCCGTTATTTGGCCCATGCCCAGGCCACCGGCCCCGGCACGTTACAAACTGGCAATTAAACGCGCTTGATGATGGAATTATGACAGGGAGATGAACTAATCATGTCTGTTTTCACATTATATAAATGCAATAAAAATGTCACAAATTTGTCGCTTTCCTGTCTACAAGTGATTAAATCAATAAATTCAGAATGGTGTCGCGTCTGGTGACTTGGGTGGCCGGGGTCCGGGTGTACTGGTGGCGGCAAACGGCTCTTATATCTTTGCGCTGCTGAGAGATGGCCTGCCCCGGGCTGATCAGGATGCCGGGTTGCCCATGATGGCCGCCTTGCTAACCCTGGCTTCGCTAACTCTGGCTTTGCAAGCAGCATCCCGCACAAGTCATTACGCAAGCTTATCAATACAGATAGAAATTTATTTAATTATTCAGGGAACGAATATCGTTACGGGTCGGGATATTCTGTCAGTGTAACAATATAAATTGCTAGCCGAAACAATCTGTAAAATATTATTACAATATCTTAAGCGAAATGACTTTCGCAGCAAATATTTTCAATGGGTTACGGCGGGTTTTTGGCTTGGCACAAACATTGCTTGATGAATTTCGACGTCCATCAGCGTCTCGGCCATGAAGGCCGGTTCCCGAATGTCCGACATTGTTTACGAGGTGTGTTTTATGTCCAATGTTTCGAAAATTGCTGCCGTTTCGCTCGCCGCCGCCGGCCTTTTCGCCGCCATGCCGGCCCAGGCTGTCATCACCACCTTTGCTGCCTATGAAGGAATCAACACCACCCCGGGTGTGCGCTTCCAGAATGATGGCACCAATTCGTCCAACGGTACCGGTGGTTCGCTGTACACGATCTCGACGCCCACGGGCACGACGCCGGGTTCGCGCAACGTCAAGTTTTCGTTCCTGCAGGCGGCCTTGTCGCCCTTCGTCAGCAATGTGACGGCTTCGTTCACCTTGTTCGGCGCCACCACATCGCCGGCGCAGACGGCTTTCAGCTTCAAGATCCAGCCGAACATCACTGGCGGTTTCTCGTTCCTGTCAACGTCGGTCATCACCGTCGGGAGCCATGTCTACGCCGCTGGTTCCAACCTGCTGTCGGGCACCTTCACTGATGTCACCATCGCAGGCCAGAACAATGCCACGTCGGCGGGCTTTGGCGGTTCGACCGGTGGCGGTGCTGTCATCACCTTCACGTCGGACTTCCTGACCTTCGCGCCGACCGGCGACAAGGATTTCTCGATCTCGCTGACGTCGCTGACGCCGGTGCTGACCGCAACCGCCGGCAAGGCGCTGCGTTCGTTCCGGGCCTACAGCACCGGCAGCTTCTCGTCGGATCCGGCACCGATGATCAATGGCGTTCCTGAACCGTCTGTCTGGGGCCTGATGATCATCGGCTTCGGCATGGTCGGCATCCAGACCCGCCGCCGCAGCGGTAACAAGGCCGTTACGGCCTGATCTGGCACAGCCGGCAGTAACGCCGGCTGTGGCTTGAAACGACAGGATCGGCGGCAGGCTGAAACGCCTGTCGCCGATTGCCGTTTACGTCGGATTTCGATCGGGCCGATGACCCGACACCGTCGAGATACGTCCCAGTGATGCGGGTGCGGCGGCAAGGCGATTGGACGCACCGTGCCCATGCTGGCTAAAGTGCCGAAAGGGCAGGGGAGTCGCAGCATCGGCGCCGCTGGCCGCGTCCCTTGTTCCGGAGACCGACACCGCCATGTTCCGCCCCTTGTTCGTCCGCGCCGTCATCTTCCCGGCGCTGGCCACCGCCAGTCTGCTGGCCGCCCCCATGACACAGGCCCAGCCGGCCCCCGCCGATCCCTATCTCTGGCTGGAAGATGTCGCCTCGCCGCGCGCCATGGCCTGGGTCACCGCCCGCAACGCCTACACCACCGGCAAGCTGGAGGCCGACGCTCGCTATGCCGGCCTGTATCAGGAGGCGCTGACCGTCGCCGGCGCCAAGGACCGCATTCCGATGCCGGCCTTCCTGCACGGTGCCGTCTATAATTTCTGGCAGGACCCCGACCATCT
>JANYCM010000182.1 GCA_025360285.1 Sphingomonadales bacterium | reverse complement strand
TGGACGAAGCTGGGCCATGGCGCCTTTTTTACGGCGATGGCCGCGTGCGGCGCGGTGGCCGGAGCGCTGCTTTACGGGCTTGATGGCTGCGCCCGCCAGGTCGAATCGCGGGCCGCGGCGGCACGATCGGCAGCCTGATCGGCGGCGGCAACCGTGGCATTTGGGTAACGCTTTGGCGGAATCCGTGGAAAATCCTGTCCTGTATAGGACCGGGAAGTCATTATTTTCTGATCAGGATTATGGTTTTGGCCTGGTAATCTGCCAATAAACATCTGAAAAACATGCGATATTTATAGATTATGACGTTCAGTTGACATGCGCCTGAATAGGCGCATTGTTGTGGTGTCGGCTTATGCCGGCGCACATCGAGTGGGGACTCATGATGACTGACGCACCGGATATCCGGCCCGATCGTCGTCGCCTGTTGCAGGGCGCGGCGGTTGCCATCGCCGCGCCGTTTCTGAATCTGGGCAATCATGCGCTGTTCGCCGCCACGCCGACCCGCACCTATTCGACCCGTGCTGTCGATCTGGTCAAAAAAGCCACCGTCATCGACATGCTGGCGCCGATCACCATCAGCGACGATCTGTCGATCCTGGCGAAGCCGATAAGCGATGCGTGGCGCGCCGATTTCAAGCGCAGCGGTGTCACCGCCATGCACAATGCCGTCGGTATCGGCGGGCCCCATGCGGCCGAAGAGGTCGCCAGCTTCATTGCCGCCTGGAGCGGTTTTTGCGGCCGCAACACCGATCTTTTCTCGCTGGTCGGTACGGTTGCCGATATCGACAGGGCCAAGCGCGACGGCAAGATCGCCGTCATCATGGGCGTCCAGGATTCGGACCATTTCCTCAAGCCCGATGATGTGAAGAATTTCTACCTGATGGGCCAGCGCGTGTCGCAACTGACCTATAATTCGCAGAATCTCATCGGCTCGGGTTCGACCGACCGGGTCGATGGCGGGATCAGCGAATTTGGCGCCAGCATCGTCAAGGCGATGAACGACACCGGGATGCTGGTCGATGTCTCGCACAGCGGTGATCGGACGACGCTTGATGCCGTCGCGCTGTCGGCCAAGCCGATTGCCTTTACCCACAGCAACTGCCGTTCGATCAGCGGGCACGTTCGCGCCAAGACCGATGAGGCGATCAAGGCGCTGGGCGCCAGGGGCGGCGTCATGGGCATCACCAATGTCCGCATGTTCGTGACGTCGCAGGAACCGACGACGATCGACAATGTCATCGATCATATCGACCATGTCGCCAAACTGATTGGTGTCGATCATGTCGGCATCGGGTCGGACCAGGACCTTTATGGCTATGACAATCTGTCGGCGGCGCAGACCAAGGCGCTGCAGGCCAATTACAACGGCAAATACGGCTTTCGCGCCAAGTCCGATGCCGATGACACCAGCCATCCGCAGCGCATCTATGACATTACCGAAGGCCTGATCCGCCGCGGTTACAGCGACGCCAACATCACCGCCATTCTGGGCGGGAATTTTCACCGGCTGCTCGCCGGTACCTGGATTTGAAGCAGAATTTTCGTTCAGCGAGGGGAACAGACATGCAGACCAAGGGTAATATCTTCAAAACGGCGCTGGCGGGCAGCGTGGCATTCGCGGCGCTGGCCAGCAATGGCGCGGCCTGGGCTGCCGACACCGCCGAGGCCAGCGATCCCAACATGATCGTCGTCACCGCCAACAAGCGCACGCAGAATCTGATCGACGTGCCGCAGGCGATCACCGCCGTGTCGGGCGAGGCGCTGCAATATCGCAACCAGACCCGCATTGAAGAATTCGCCCAGTCGGTGCCCGGCCTGTCATTGCAGCAGGGCAGCGTCCGCCAGGTCAAGCTGATCATCCGCGGCGTCAATTCCGGCGGCGCCAGCGCCAATGTCGGCGTTGTCGTCGATGAAACGCCGTTCAGCTATCAATCGGGCCTGGCCAATGGCGGTTATGATACCGCCAACCTTGAAACCTATGACATGGCCGGCATCGAAGTGCTGAAAGGCCCGCAGGGCACGCTATATGGCGCCGGCGCCGAAGCCGGTTTGCTGAAATACAAGACCAATGCGCCGAACCTGAACAAGTTCGAAGCCGCGGCCGAAACCGGCGGCGAAATCGTCGCGCAGGGCAATGTTGGCACCTCGACCAAGGGCATGATCAACATCCCGTTCTGGGGTGGCAAGGCCGCGCTGCGCGCCGTCGGCTTCTATACCGCGGTCCCCGGCTGGATCGACAATCCGCTGCTCGGCCGCGAAAATGTCAACCGCGGCCGCAAATGGGGTGGCCGCATTTCGCTGATGGTGAAGCCGGTCGAGACGCTGAGCATCCGGCTGACCGCGTCGCGCCAGGACCAGAGTTTCGACGATACGCTCAACAATGAATTTGTTGGTTCCAACACCGATCCGTTCCATCCACCGGCCAATGCGATGACCATCCCCAACAACGGCCGGCTGGTCAACAACAGCCAGTTCGGCAACCCCAGCAAGAATTATTATGAATATGGCAACGCGACGATCGATTGGGATACCGGCTTTGCCAATCTTGTCTCCTCGACGAGCTATGGCAAGCTGAGCACGGTGTTCCGCGCGGACATCTCCTTCTCCAGCGCCGCGCCGGGCGTGACCTACAAACAGGCTTTTGGCGGCGTTTATGGTGCCAATTACGGGCTATGGGGTCGCCAGACCAATTCGGTCGAACGCTACAACCAGGAATTCCGGTTGACGTCGAAGCCCGATTCCAACCTGCTCGGCCTGAAGCTCGATTGGCAGTTGGGCGCCTTTTATGCCCGCGAAGACGTGGTGTTCAGCCAATTCTATGATGCCGTCAGCACCATCAACCAAAGCACAATTACCACGCCCTTCCCGGTCGGCGGATCGAACCTGCCCGGCAAATATGAGGAATATTCGGGCTTTGGCAGCGCGACTCTGCACCTGACCGACCGTTTCGATGTCACCGGCGGTATTCGCTATGCCAGCATTTCGCAGGCGTCGCAGGTCTTCAACTATTATGGGCTGATTACCGGTCTGACCCCGGCGTTCCAGCCGTTCCTGGCCAACCCCAAGATCACTTCCAAAGAACATAAGGTGACGTGGAACGCGGCAGCAAACTATAAATTCACCGACGATTCGCAGCTGTATGCCCGCATCGCCACCGGTTATCGCAGCGGCGGCCCCAACCTGCTGATTCCCGGCGCGCCGGCGGATTTTCCGACGACCTACAAGGCCGATAATCTGACCAGCTATGAAGTCGGCCTGCGCACGTCGTTGCTCGACAAGAAGCTGACGATCGACGTCGCGGCCTTCTACCTGGACTGGAAGGACATTCAGATCCTGACAACATTCGTATCGCAGCCCAGTGGCGTGCGCTATAGTGTGACGGGCAACGCCGGGCAGGCCAAAAGCCAGGGGTTTGAATGGAACCTCAGCCTGCGGCCGGTCAAGGGCATCACGATTTCCGACAATGGTGCCTATACCGATGCCCATCTGACCAGCGCGGCGGCCAGTCTCGGCGCGGCGGCTGTGGTCGGCGCCAAGCTCGCCTTTGTGCCCGACTGGAGCAATACGCTGAACGTCGATTTCGACGGGCAATTGTCCGAAACGGTCAAGGCGTTTGGCGGCGTCAGCTGGGTCTATACCGGCACCCGTTTTACCGATTTCGGCAATTCGCCATCGTTCCCGAGCCATTATATGCTGCCGAGCTATAATTTGTTCAACGTGCAGGCCGGCGTCGAATTCGGGGCTTATTCGGTATCGCTTTATGTTCGTAACCTTGCCGACAAACGCGCCATCACCAGCTTCAACTACGCCAGTGGCTATAACCTCACCGGCACTGGCACCGTGATCCAGCCGCGCACCGTTGGCATCAGGCTGGGGGCGAAATTCTGATCGGCTTGCATCCTGATCAGGACTGTGTAGTCTTGATGGGGATATAACAATCGACGATGGGGGAACGGACGTGCCGAAACAATCCATGCGGGCGTTCCTGCCGTTCGTCGCCGCCGCGCTGACCCTCAGCAGCGCGGCAGCCCTGCCCGCCGGTGCCGCGCCTGTCGCGGCACCGGCGGCTGGCCCGGCAACAGGTCCCGCCACCACGCTCAAATCCCTGCAATGGGATTTCACCTCGGCGGTCAATGGCCGCGCTTATCGTGCCCAGGTGGCGCTGCCGGTGGCGCCGCCGCCGGCCGCTGGTTATCCGGTGCTCTATGTCACCGATGGATCGGGCTTTTTCGGCGCCTTCAATGATGTCGTCCGGGTCCGCACCATGGGCGCCGAGGTTGCGCCGGCGGTGGTGGTCGGCATCAGCTATCCCGAAGACGACATGATGGTGCAGATGACGCGGAGGACGCTCGATCTGACGCCGGTGGATGCCGATGCCGATATGAAGGCCCTGGCCGCCAAGGCCGGCAAACCCGGCGAATATGCCGGCGCCGACGATTTCCTGAAGATCATCCAGACCGAAATCAAGCCGCGCATCGCCGCCGTCGCCAAGACCGATCCAGCGCGCGGCATCCTGTATGGCCATTCGCTGGGTGGGCTGTTCGCGCTGCATGTGCTGTTCACTCATCCCGAGGCGTTTTCGACCTATCTGGTGAGCAGCCCGTCGATCTGGTGGCACGGCAAGGACGTGTTGAAGGATGAAGCCGCCTTTTCGAAGCTGGTGAGCGACGGCAAGGCAACGCCGCGCATTTTCGTCCTGGTCGGCGGTGACGAACAATCATTGCCGCCGCAGCCCTGGCCGGCGGGCGTAACGCGCGAAGCGCTGGAAAAGGGCGTTTTGGGTGCCGCGATGGTCGACAATGCCAGGGCGCTGGCGGCGCGGCTGTCGGCGCTGAAGGGCGGCCCCGGCTACAAGGTTGAATCGCGGATTTTTGATGGTGAAAGCCATATGAGCGTGCCCTTTGCCTCGCTCAACACGCTGGCAAAGTTTGCGCTGCCCCAATAATTTCAGGCCCGGTAGTTACAGGCGCTGCCATTTTCAGGATTTCGCATGACGATCCAGTTCCGAGTTCCCGAGGCCAAGATGATCGACCTGCCACGGCCCTATGCGCTGTTCCTGGGTGACACGACCGCGCCGCGCTATGCCAAGACGGCGTTCGGCTTGAAGGATTGGGCCCCCGAACTGTGCCTTGTGGAATGCGCCCTGCCCGAAGCGACAGTGAGTGTGGGCCTGCCGCGGCGGACGCCGGCGCAGGCCTATGCCGCCGGCGCGCGCGGCTTTGTCATCGGCGTTGCCGCCCAGGGTGGCCAGATTGTGCCGCAATGGGTGCCGATGCTGGTTGAAGCGCTGGAAGCCGGCCTGGACATCATCAGCGGCATGCATTCCAGCGTTGACGATGTGCCCGCCTTGAAGGCTGCCGTGGCGCGCACGGGGCGCCGGGTGATCGATGTGCGCCGCCCGCCGGCCAATCTGCCGGTGGGGGATGGGCGGAAACGCAGCGGCAAGCGCCTGTTGACGGTGGGCACCGATTGCGCGCTGGGCAAGAAATATACCGCCTTGGCGCTGGCCAGGGCCTTCCGCGCTGCCGGTGTGGCCACCGACTTTCGCGCCACCGGGCAGACCGGCATCATGATCGCCGGTGCCGGCATTCCGATTGATTCGGTCGTCGCCGATTTCATCTCGGGTGCCGCTGAAACCCTGTCGCCCGATGCGGCACCCGATCACTGGGATGTCATCGAAGGCCAGGGCGCGCTGTTCCACCCCTCATATGCCGGTGTTTCGATGGGCCTGCTGCACGGCAGCCAGCCCGATGTCATCGTCATGTGCCATGAACCCTATCGCACCGACATCCTGGGCACCGCCGGCTATAAAGTGCCGTCCTTGCCGGATGCCATCGCGCTCAATCTGCGCATTGGCGGGCTGACCAACCCGCGCATCCGCTGCGCCGGGATCAGCTTCAACACCGCTGACCTGTCGGACGAGGAAGCCGAGACGGTGATGCTGGCCGCCGAACGCGAAACCGGGTTGCCGGTCGCCGACCCGATCCGCGGCGGGCCGGCCTTTGCCAAAAGCTTTGAACGCCTGGTGGCCGCATGTCTGGCCTAGGCGCCGGGGCCGGGCCTTCGACCTGGTTTCAGCGCTATCTGCTGCCCGGCTTTGCCTTCAAGGCGGTGGTCATCGGCGGCGGCTATGCGACGGGGCGTGAACTCGCCGAATTCTTCCTGCCGAGCGGCCCCTGGGGCGGCGTCATCGGCATGGGGCTGGCGGCGCTGATCTGGAGCCTGGTCTGTGCCGCAACCTTCCTGTTTGCCCGCGCGACCGGCAGCCTCAATTACCGTGATTTCTTCCGGGCGTTGCTCGGGCCGGGCTGGTGGACCTTCGAGATCGGCTTCATCTTGCTGCTGCTGCTGGTGCTGGCGGTGTTCGGCGCCGCGGCCGGTGCCGTCGGCCAGGCACTGTTCGGCTGGCCGCCGATCATCGGCACGTTGTTGCTTGTGGCCGGGATCGCCGGCTTCACGACCTTGGGCAATGAAGCCGTCGAAGGCCTGTTCAAATGGGTCTCCTTTCTGCTTTACGCGGTTTATGGCGTCTTCCTGGTGCTGGCGCTGACCAATTTTGGCGGCCGTATTCTGACGGCGTTTGGCAGCGGCGAGGTCGGCCCCGGCTGGGCGATGGCTGGCCTGACCTATTCGGGCTACAACATCGTCGGTGCCGTCGCGATCCTGCCGATTGTGCGGCATTTCCGGAACAGCCGCGATGCCATCACCGCCGGGCTGCTGGCGGGGCCCTTGGCGATGGCACCGGCGCTGCTGTTCTTCGTGTCGATGGCGGCCTGGCCAGACATCACGGGCGCGCTGTTGCCGTCGGATTTCCTGCTTGAACGCCTGAACCTGCCGGTGTTCCGCTTTGCCTTTCAGGCGATGATCTTTGCCGCGCTGCTGGAAAGCGGCACCGGGTCCCTGAATGCCTTCAACGAACGGCTTGCCGGGGTGCTGGGGCCACAGCGCTTCGGCATCAGATTGCGCTTGCTGGTGTCGATGACAGTGCTGGTCGGCGCGGTCTTCCTGGCCGATCGCTTTGGCCTCGTCGAGCTGATTGCGAAGGGCTATCGCTTCCTGTCCTGGGCGTTTCTGGCCGTCTATGTGCTGCCCTTGATGACCATCGGCCTCTGGCGGCTGTGGCACGGCCGCCGGCTTGTGGCGCAGCCGGCATGACCCGCGCCGGCATCGCTCTATTTGCCCTGTGGCTCGCCGCGCCGGTGCTGGCCGCGCCGCCGAAAGACCTTGATGCGCAGGTCAATGCCATTTTGGCCCGGTCCGGCACGCCGGGCGTCGCCATCGGCATTGTCGAACATGGCAAGGTGACCTTGGCCAAGGGCTATGGCGTCAAACGGCTGGGCGGCACCGACAAGATCGATGCCGACACGCTGTTCCAGATGGGATCGGTCAGCAAGGCCTTCACCACCGCCGCGCTGGCGCTGCTGGTTGAAGAAGGCAAGATCGGCTGGGATGACAAGGTTATCGATCATTTGCCCGAATTCCGCATGGCCGACCCCTGGGTCACGCGCGAATTCACCATCCGCGACCTACTTGTCCATCGCAGCGGGCTGGGGCTGGGCGCCGGTGACCTGACCTTCATTCCGCGCACCGATCACAGCCGCGCCGAAGTGCTGCTGGCGCTGCGCTATCTGAAGCCGCAGACCAGTTTCCGCACGCAATTTGCCTATGACAATCTGCTCTACACCGTCGCCGGCATCGTCATCGAACGCGTCAGCGGCCAAAGCTGGGAGGATTTTGTCCGCGCCCGGTTGCTGCGCCCCGCCGGCATGGCGCATTCGACAACTGATGAGCCGTCGCGCTGGCTGAACCCCGATCGCGCCCAGCCGCACGAACGGCTGGGGCCGCCCGCCGTTGGCCTGGGCGCACAGACTGTGATGGACGAAAAAACCGGCCTGTCGCCCAACGCCTATCCCGCCGGCGGTATCATGAGCAGCGCCAATGACATGGTGCGCTGGATCGGCGTGCAACTGGCGCACGGCAAGCTGGCCGATGGCAAATCCCCCAATGACAAAAGACTCTGGAGCGAAGCCGCGTCGCGCGAAATGTGGACGGTGGTGACGCCGACGCCGATCGTCTTCAAGACCGATGTGACGGGGCCGACGGTGCCGCAATTTGCCGGCTATGCGCTGGGCTGGGGCGTGCAGGATTATCACGGTGAGCGCATCGTCGCGCATACCGGCGGCACCTTCGGCTTCGTCACTCGGCTGGTCATGGTGCCCGGCCGCGACACCGGCTTCATCATCATGCAGAACAGCATGGATTCCGAAGTCATCCAGTCGCTGCAACTGGTGCTGCTCGATCATTATCTCGGGGTAAAGCCGACCGATTGGGGCAAGGCGATCCATGACCTGGGCGTGGAACGCAACAAGAATGCCGTGGCGGCGCTGACGGCGGCTGCCACCCCGGCGCATGTCACGCCGCCGTCGCTGCCGCTGGCGGCCTATGTCGGGGACTATCGGGACCCCTGGTATGGCGGCATGACGATCAGCCTTGATCCGGCCGGCGCGCTGAGCATCGATTTCCGCCGCACGCCGGGGATGGTCGGCACGCTGGTGCCCTATACCGGTGACACGTTCATCGCGCGCTGGCACGATGTCTCGATCGAACCGGCCTATGTGCGCTTCACCACGACGCCCGCCGGCGGGGTGGAGCGCATCCTGATGTCGGCGGTGTCGCCGATCGCCGATTTCAGCTTCGATTATCAGGATCTGGAATTCGTGCCGCGAGGAAAGTGAGCTTATGATGGTCCGGCCGATTGCCCTGTTGCTGCTGGCGACCGCCCTTGGCGGGGCCGCGCCGCCGCCGGCCTATGATATCGTCATCCGCCACGGCACCGTGATCGATGGCACGGGCAAGCCGGGCTTTGCCGGCGATGTCGCCATCACAGCCGGGCGCATTGTCGCGGTCGGCATGGTCAGGGGTCATGGCACCAAGGAAATCGATGCCAGCGGGCGCATTATTGCCCCCGGCTTTATCGACATGATGGACCAATCAGGGGAGGCGATGCTGAAACCCGGCGCCGGCGAAAACAAGCTGCGCATGGGCGTCACGACGCTGATCGCCGGCGAAGGCGGCACGCCCGTCGACGCCGGCAAGATCGCCGGCTATTTCGACACGCTGCAAAAGCAGGGAATCGCGCTAAATTTCGGCACATCCTACAGCATCGTCCAGCCTTGGGTCGCGGTGATGGGCGAAAAGGCCGGGTCGCCGACCCCCGCGCAGCTTGCCGCCATGCAGGCGATGGTAACAACGGCGATGCACGAGGGCGTCTTCGGCGTTACATCGGCGCTGATCTATCCGCCGATGAGCTATATCGATACCGCCACCGTGACGGCGCTGGCCAAACCGGCGGGCGCGTGTGGCGGCTTTTATTCGACGCACATGCGCGATGAAGGCAAGGATCTGGTAAAGGCGATCAACGAAGCCATAGCGATCGGCGAAAACAGCGGCGCCAAGGTTGAAATCTACCATCTGAAGGCCGCCTGGGCACCGCTTGCCGGCAAGATCATGCCCGCCGGCCTCGCCGCCATCGCCGCCGCCCGTGCCCGCGGTGTGGATATTGCGGCCGACATGTATCTGTATCAGGCTGGCGGCACCGGGCTGGATATCACCGTGCCGAACTGGGTATGGGCGGATGGCGGTGAACCGGGGCTGGCGCGGCTGCGTGATCCCGAAATCCGCAAGCGGCTGAAGGCCGAGGTTGCCGCTGGTTCGCAACCGGGCTGGTCCAATCTGGTCATGGCCTCGGGCGGCTGGGACCATGTCATGCTGGCCAATGCCTATAGCGAGCGCTGGGACAAATATCGCTACCGGATGATCGGCGACATCGCCCGCGCCGAGCATATGGATCCCGAAGACGTCGCCTGGGACGCGCTGCTCGCCGGCGTGCCGAACCGCGCTTATGGCCTGTATTTCCAGATGAATGAACCCGACATCGAACTGGCGGTAAAGGCACCGTTCGTCAGCATCGGCAGCGATGCCGCATCGACGCTGCGCTATGGCGATATCGATGCCATCGGTCTGCCGCATCCGCGGTCCTATGCCAATGCCGTGCGGTTGATCGCCGAATATGTGAAACGACGGCCGGTGATCAGCCTTGAAACCGCCGTGCGCAAGATGACTGGCTGGCCGGCGACGCGCATGGGGCTGGCCGATCGCGGCTTCATCAAACCAGGGATGCACGCCGATGTCGTGGTGTTCGACTATGCCACGATCGACGATGTCGCCGATTGGCAGCACCCGACGGCGGCGCCCAAAGGCATCGAGACGGTGCTGGTCAACGGCCAATTGGCTTTTGCCGATGGCATGATGATGCCGGCGCGCAGCGGCACCGTGCTGCGCCACCAATGTGTTCCCAGCAAAGGATGATCCGATGACCGAAGCGCTGACTTTCAATCGTCGCGGCACGCTGGCACTTGCCGGCGCCGCCCTGCTGGCCACGGCGGCACGCGGCAAGGTGCCCGGTACGGCGCCGGGAAAATGGGCGGCGGTCGATGCGCTGGCGACGAAACTTGCCGCCGAGCACCAGGTCCCCGGCATGTCGCTGACGGTGATGAAGGCCGGCAAGGTCGTCCATGCCCGCGGCTATGGCCTGGCCAATATCGAAACCGGCACCCCGGTGACGCCGGACAGCGTCTTCCGCATCGGTTCGATCACCAAGCAATTCACCGGCGCGGCGATCTGCCTGCTGCAGCAGGATGGCAAATTGTCGGTCGATGACAAATTGGCGAAATTCCTGCCCGATGTGCCGCGCGCCGGCGAAATCACCCTGCGCCAGATGCTCAACCACACCTCGGGCCTGGGCAATTACACCAACCGCAAGCCGCCCGAGGCGTTCCTGCAATCGGCGCGGATCGATTATGATTCCAAGGCGCTGCTCGCCGACATGCTGGCGCATACCGATCCGTTGTTCGCCCATGAACCGGGCACCGAATGGGATTACAGCAATACCGCCTTTGTGCTGCTCGGCCTGGTCATCGAAAAGGCGGCGGGTGAACCCTGGCCGGCGTTCTTCCAGCGCCGGCTGTTCACGCCGGCGGGGCTGGCCGACACCGCTGTTGATGATACCGCCGTCGTCGTGCCGCACCGCGCGTCGGGCTATTCCGGGCACAAGGGGTCGGAAACCGGCTGGGACAATGCCGCCTATATGGCGATGACCTATCCGGGTGCCGCCGGCAATATCCGTTCGACCACCGGCGATCTGTGCCGCTGGCACGCGGCGCTGCTCGGTGGCCGCGTGGTTTCGACTGATTCATTGACGCTGATGATGACGCCCGGCCGGTTGAAGGATGGCAGCATTCCCATGGTTGTGCAGGCACCGAATGCCCCGAAGACGCCGGTGAATTATGGCTTTGGCCTGTTCATGGACAGTTTCGAGGGCCATCCGACCGTGGGCCATTCCGGCGGCATCTTCGGCTTTGTGTCGGACCTGCGAAGCTTTCCCGCCGAAAAGACCAGCGTCGCCATATTGGTCAACACCGATGGCAGCAACCGGAAGGACATGCGCGCCAATTTCAAGGCGGTTCAGGATGCCGCGGCCCACGCCGGGCTGACCGCCTGACGCGGCCGGGACGAGGCGTTATTGCTCCTTTGCCAAAATTCTGGTGAAAGGCGCATGGTCATCGTTCATATTGGCCGGATATTGATCAATGAAGGTGATTGCCCTGTCTGATCTTGCCATTCCCGCCGTGCCGGCCAAGCCCGTGGCAAAGCGCGCCGCCGCCAAGCCGCGCGGCCGGGTCGCCAAGCCGGCCAAGCCCACGTTGGGTTCGTTGCTGCGCGCGCTGCGGGTCCGCAACGGCTGGACGCTCAAGCAGATGAGTGAACGCACTGGCATTCCGTTTTCGACCCTGTCCAAGGTTGAACATGACCGGCTGACGCTGACCTATGACAAGTTGCAGCAGCTTGGCGAGCGGCTCAACATGCGCATGTCGGAACTGTTTGCCGAGCCTGAGGACAGTGTCGAAACCCAGCGCGTCATGGCGCGGCAAAGCGTTGGCACGCTCGACCGGGCGGTGCAGATCAACACCAAGAATTACGATTATTATTATCTTTGCGCCGAATTGCGGCGCAAGCGGATGGTGCCGATCGTCAGCCGGGTGCGCGCCAAGACTGTTGAGGAATTTGGCGATCTGGTGCGCCATTCCGGTGAGGAATGGTTCTATGTGATCGAGGGCAAAGTGGAAATCCACACCGAATTCTACGATGTGATCACTCTTGATCAGGGTGAAGCCATTTATATCGATTCGACCATGGGCCATGCCTATATCCTGGCCGACGGCTGTGACGAGGCGCTGATCGTCGGTGCCTGTTCCAGTGCCGAGGAAGACCAGATGGAGACCCTGTTCGAAGTCCATGCCGAGGAGGGCGCCGGCAAATAAGCTTTGGCGGCAGCTGAGGTGATTAAATCGCAATAATTGCATTCAGCGACGCTTCAGGCGCGAAACGTGTAAAGACGCCGCCATGGCCAGCCTTATCGATCCCGCTAACGCACCCGCCGATCTGGCCAGCCCGCGCGAAGCGCCGATCGCACCGACTCCGGCGCTGCGTCCCGGCGAACCCTATGCGCGGGATGAACTACTCCACGAGATTTTCGATGCCACCGCGCGGCATCATTGGTCGGCCACCGCCGTCCAGATGCTGGATAGCGACGAAGCCTCGGTCCGCAAGACGCACTGGAGCTATGATGAATTGCGTGACCGGGCGCTGGGCCTGGCGCACCGGCTGCGCGCCGCCGGCATCGGCTGCGGCAGCCGGGTGGTCATCTGCCTGCCGCGCGGGCTTGACCAATATATGGCGATCCTGGGCACACTCTGGGCCGGTGCCGCCTATGTGCCGGTCGATTGGGGCAACCCGCAGGATCGCATTGATTTCATTGCCGATGACTGTGACGCCGCGCTGATCCTCACGCTGTCGGGCCGCGCGCCCGCCATGCAACGGCCGGTGCTGGCCATCGACGAAGTGCTGGGCGACCTCGCCGCCCGGCCGATCGCGCCGCTGCCGCGCAGCGAAACCGGCGCGACCCCCGATGATCTGGCCTATATCATCTATACCTCGGGAACCACCGGCCGACCCAAGGGGGTGATGATCCGCCACCGCAACATCTGCCACCTCATCCGTTCCGAAAGCGCCATTCTGGCCATCGATCAGGGTGACACCGTTTTTGGCGGTTTCAGCCTGGCTTTCGACATGTCGGTGGAAACCATGTGGAGCGCGTTTTTCGTCGGTGCCCGGTTGCTGGTGGCTTCGGACGCGCTGACAAGCGCCGGGCCGGATATCGCCGTATCGCTGGCGACGGCCGGGGTGACGATCTGGCATGTCGTGCCGTCGCTGCTGGCGCTGGTCGAACAGGATATCCCCAGCCTGCGCCTGCTCAACCTGGGCGGGGAGGCCTGCCCTCCCGATCTGCCGCGGCGCTTTGCCCGGCCGGGGCTGCGGATGCTCAACACCTATGGCCCCACCGAAACTTCGGTGACCGCGACCTGGACCGAACTGCAACCCGGCCAGCGCATCACCATCGGCCGGCCGCTGCCGGGCTATACCGCCTGGATTGTTGATGAGGCGCTGAAACCCGTGGCCGCCGGCCAGGAGGGTGAACTTGTCATCGGCGGGCCAGGCGTCGGCGCCGGCTATCTCAATCGGCCCGATTTGACCGCCGAAAAATTCACCCTGACGCCGTTCAACACCCTGTCGGGTGGACCCGAGGCGATCTACCGATCCGGCGATCTCGTTCGCCTCGATGCCGCTGGCGATATCGATTTTGTCGGCCGCATCGATACCCAGGTCAAGATCCGCGGCTTTCGTGTCGAACTCGCCGAAATCGAGGCGGTGATCGGCGAGGCGCCCGGCGTCGCGCAGGCCGTGGTGCAATTGTTCCGCGATGATGATGGGTCGGAATTTCTTGCCGCCTTCCTCGTCGCCCGGCCCGGTGAAGGCGTTGACCTCTCGGCACTGCGCAGCGCCGTGCGCGACCGCCTGCCCAATTATATGCGCCCGGCCGCATATGAGCTGCTGCCGGCGCTGCCGACGCTCGCCGCCTCGGGCAAGATCGATCGCAAGGCGTTGCAGCGCCCGGCGGTCGAAACCACCGCCGAACGCGTGATCGTCGGCCCGGGAAGCGGGCTGGAGGCCAAGCTGCATGGCGTCTGGGCCGAAGGCTTTGCGCCGCAGCCGGTATCGGTGCTCGATGATCTGTTCGAAGATCTGGGCGGCCATTCGCTGAAGGCGGCGCGCCTCGTCTCCGCCGCGCGCAAGGTGCCGGGGCTGGAAATGCTGTCGCTGGAAGATGTTTATGCCGCGCCCAACATCCGAGCACTGGCGCTGCGCATGGCCGCCGCCGCCCCGGTGGTGACCATCGGCGAAGACAGTTTCCACCGCATCGCCGGCTGGAAGCGCGCGCTGTGCGTCACGGCCCAGACCCTCGCGCTGGTGCCGATCTTCACCATTGCCGGGCTGCAATGGTTCTTCCCCTATCTGGCCTATACGTGGCTGAGCAATGACATGTCGCGGCTAGATGCGCTGCTGGTCAGCGGGCTGTCGTTCATGCTGGTTCCGTTTGGCGCGATGATCTTGTCGATCGCGGTCAAATGGCTGGTCATCGGGCGTTACAAGGCCGGCGATTATCCGCTGTGGGGCGGTTATTATTTCCGCTGGTGGCTGGTGCGGCGGGTGATCGGCGTCACCGCCACGCCGTATCTGGCCGGCACGCCGATGATCCGCACTTATTATCGCCTGATGGGCGCTCGCGTCGGGGCGCGTGTGCATATTGGCGCCGGGTCAATCGATACCGCCGACCTGATCCGCGCCGGCGATGATGCGATCATCAGCGATCAGTCGGTGCTCGCCACCTCGTCGGTTGAACGCGGGCTGTTGCGGCTGGGCACCGTCACGCTGGGCCGCGGCGCCTTTGTCGGTTCGATGGCGGTGGTCGGCCGCAATGCCAGCATCGGCGATGGCGCGGCGCTCGAGGATCTGTCGGCGCTGGCCAGTGGTGCCCATATCCCGGCCGGCGAAAGCTGGGGCGGATCGCCGGCGGCGCGAGATGCCGCCGCACCGCCGCGCCCGGCCAGCACCGGCGCCGCCGACACCGGCTTTGCCACCACCGCCGGGCTGTTCATCGCTGCCGTGCTGCTGCCGCTGATCGCCATATTGCCGATCGCGCCGGGACTGATCGCACTGATCGAGATCGATTGGGCGACGACCGGCTATACTTATATCCTGCTCTCGCCGATCCTCGCGCTGACTTATGTGCTGCTGATGTGCAGCCTGACGGTGGCGGCCAAGCGCCTGATCCTCGGCACCGTCGCGCCGGGCACCTACAGCCTCAACAGTTTTTTCTATGTTCGCTACTGGTTCGTCCAGCAGATCAATGATCTGGCGCTGCGCCTGCTGCATCCCATTTATGCGACACTCTATGTCATCCCCTGGTATCGCGCCCTGGGTGTCAGCATCGGCCGCCGCGCCGAAATCTCCACCGCCAGCGCCATCGTCCCTGATCTGGTCGAGATCGGCCCCGAAAGCTTCATCGCCGATTCGGTGATCTTTGGCGCGGCGCGCATCGGGCCGGGTAGCATCACTCTGGCGCAGACCAGCATCGGCCGGCGCAGCTTCATCGGCAATTCGGCGCTGTTGCCCACCGGCACGATGATCGGCGATGAAGTGCTGATTGGCGTGCTGTCAAAGCCCCCCGCATCGCCCGAAAAGGCGCTGCAGGCCGGCACCACCTGGTTCGGATCACCGCCAATCCAGTTGCCGGTCCGCCAGACTAGCACGATGTTCGACGAAGGCGCGCGCTTCAACCCGTCGCGCCGGCTGATCATCACCCGCCTGGCGATCGAGGCAGTGCGCGTGCTGCTGTCGCTGACCATGTTCCTGACCTTTTTCGACCTGTTGTTCACCATCGTCGGGGATATTGCCGATCTGCCGCATGCCGGCCGGCGCATCGCCCTGGCCTTTCCGCTGCTGTATCTGGGCTTTGCGCTGGCCTGCGGGCTGTTTGTGCTGATGCTGAAATGGCTGGTCATCGGCCGTTATCGCCCCACCACCCAGCCGTTGTGGAGCACATTCGTCTGGCGCACCGAACTGGTTACCGCGACCTATGAGAATCTCGCCGTGCCCAATCTGCTCGAACCGCTGCGCGGCACGCCCTGGCTGCCGCTGTATTTGCGGCTGATGGGTGCGCGCATCGGCAAGCGCTGCTATGCCGATACCATGGACCTGACCGAACATGATCTGGTCAGCATCGGCGATGATGTCGCGTTGAATGATTTTGCCGGGTTGCAGACGCATTTGTTCGAAGACCGGGTGATGAAGGTCGGCGCCATCCGCATCGGCGACCGCGCCACCATCGGCTCGCTGGCCATCGTGCTCTATGACGCCGAAGTGGGAGCCGACGCACAGCTTGGCGATCTGTCGGTGGTGATGAAGGGCGAAACCCTGCCGGCCGGCACAAGCTGGGAAGGATCACCGGCGCAGATCGCTGCGGCGTGACGCCGGTGTGGCACCACGGCGCGCTGGCGGGGCTGGTGCTGCCTGCCGAGCTTGTGGTCTGGCACGTCAACCGGGATGACAGGGTCACGCCGGCGCGGCCCAGCGCCGATGACCTCGCCGATGCGGCACAGGCCGCCGATGGCGCCGGCCGGTTGTGGCGGCGCGGCCTGGCCCGGGCGCTGATCGCGCATCTGGCTGGTTGTCACCCGGATGCGGTCGGCTTTGACCGCGGCGCGGCGGGCGCGCCGCTGGTCACCACACCGACCGGCTGGCACATCAGCCTGTCGGGGCGCGGTGCGGACGCGGTGATCGCCGCCGGCCGCGTCGCCCTCGGCGTGGATGGCGAGCCCCTTGATGCTGCCACCCTGTTGCCCGACATGCTGAGCCCTGAAGAAACCGATCATATCGCGTCACTGGCCATCGGCGACCGGCCGGCCCAATGGCTGCGCCGCTGGACGGCCAAGGAGGCCGTGGCCAAGTTGATCGGCGAACCGCGCCATATTGCGCCGCACAGTATCGAGACGCGATTGCTGAACGTCACCACTATGTTCGCCCGCTGCGGTGACTTTCACGCCCGCTGCTGGACGCGGGAAACCGGCACCATGGTGATCACACTGGCCGTGGCGGCATAGCCGGTATTTCAGGCGCCGCGCTTGCCCGGCCACATGCGTTGCAGTTCGGCATGGCCATCGCGCCATTGATGCTTCAGCGCGCCGGCGATGTGGAGTGAGACCAGTGCATAAAGTGCATAGGCCAACAGTTCATGCGCTTCGCCGAACACCCCGTGCAGGCGCTCCTTCAAGGCCGGATCGAGCGATTGTATCATGCCGATGCGCGGCCAGGGGATGGCGTTGAACAATTGCATCGGGTGGGTCGCTGCGTCCTTCCACGCCGAATCATGCATCCAGCCTGACAGGGGCAGCGCAAAGATCAGCAGATAGAGCAGCCAGTGCGCCGCCTGGGCACCGCGGCGTTCGATCGCCGGCAGGCTGGCCGGCAGCGGCGGCGGCCGGTGCCCCAACCGCCACAACAGCCGCAGCAGGGCGAGGCCAAGGACGGTGATGCCGATCGATTTATGCGTGTCGATCACCGGCCGTGCCCAGGCTTCCGGCCAGTAATCGACCGTCAGCGCCAGCAGCACATTGATGGTGATCAGCACAGCCACCAGCCAGTGCAACAGGATGGCGATGGCTGAGTAGCGCTGGATCACGGTGGGGCCTTTCGGGCGCGGCGGCTGCGGCGAATTGGACATCATCTGCGTATAAACTGGTGCCAATGGCAAGGCGACGTCTAGAAGCACATTGCCTCACCTTCCGGAATCCGATGACCCCTGCTGATCTTGATGCCGCCCTGACCGCCGCGTCGCCGCGTCGCCAGCCGCCGCCGACGCCCTGGGCGAGCATCGCCATTCATGGCGGCGTACTGCTGGTTTGGGCCGTGCTGGTCTGGGGCGCCTTTCATTTCACCGGGCTATGGGCTTGGGCGACGGGCCTGGCCTATGTCGGCTATGACACGGTGCTGCTGGTCTTCACCTTCGTGCAGTCACGCCGGCTGTTGCGCGCTGTGGAACCGCCAGCGCCCGGCCGGCGGGTGACACTGGGGGTGATTGTCGCGGCGCACAACGAAGCGCTGGTGCTGCCGGTGACGCTGGCGGCGCTGTTCGCCCAGGCCGATCCGCCCGACCTGGTGCTGATCGCCGACGATGGCTCCTGCGATGATACGGCGGCGCTGCTGGCGCGTGATTTCGGGCTGGTGCTGCCGCCGCCGGGCAGCATCGGCGCCGCCAGCCCGGTCCAGCCTGCCTTGCGCTGGTTACGGCTGCCGCAGGGTGGCAAGGCGCGGGCGCTGAATGCCGCGATTCCGCTGGTCGATACCGAAGTCGTCGTCACAGTCGATGCCGATACGCTGCTGGAACCCGGCGCCGTTGCCGCCATGCGCGCGGCGTTTGCCGCCGATGCGCGGCTGGTGGCGGCGACCGGCGTGCTGACGCCGGTGTGCGGGCCATCGCTCAGCGGGCGGTTCTTTGAATGGTTCCAAGGCTATGAATATATCCGCAATTTCCTGTCACGGCAGGCCTGGATGCAATTGCACAGCCTGTTGCTGATTTCGGGGGCCTTTGCCGGTTTTCGCGTCGAGGCGCTGCGCCGTGTCGGCGGTTTTGATCCCGATTGCCTGGTTGAGGATTATGAACTCATCCACCGCCTGCGCCGCTATGGCGACGGGCGCGGCCTCGGCTGGGGTACCGCCGTGATCGGCGCGGCGCGCGCCCGCACCGAAAGCCCCGGCACGATCGGCGCGTTTCTGAAGCAGCGGCGGCGCTGGTTCGGGGGCTTTCTGCAGACGCAATTCTGGTATCGCGACATGGTGGGGGATGCGCGCTATGGCGACCTCGGCACCCGCATGTTGCCGGTGAAGGCCGCCGACACGCTGCAACCCGTCTATGGCCTGACCGCCTTTGGGCTTTTGGTCTATTATATCGCCACCGGCCGGCTGGCGGTGCTGGCACCAGTGGCGGCGATCATCGGTGCCAAGATCATCCTCGATCTGGCCTTTCACCTTTGGTCGCTCGGCGTTTATCGGCGCTGGACGGGGGAAACGCGGCGCGGCAGCACGGCGGCGGCGGTCATCGCCTCGTTGCTCGAACCCTTCAGTTTCCAGTTGCTGCGCCATGTCGGTGCCGTCTGGGGCTGGGTGTATTTCCTCACCGGGCGGCAAAGCTGGAGCAGCCAGCGCCGGGTGGGATTTCAGACCACCGCGTAAAGCTTCAGGAATTGCGCCACGGCGCGCCGGGCATTGAAGTCCACCGCCCCGCCATCGGGTTCAGGGGCCTGGCCGAGCATCCGGCGGATATGCAAGGTGCCGCGACATAGCGCCGTGAAGGTTTCGGCGGCAAAATCCGCATCATCAACCGTCAGCGCGCCCGCTGCCGTATCGGCGGCGATGATCGTTGCCAGATTGGCAAAGGCGGCGGCGGGGCCGTTGGCATAGAACAGCCGACCAATTTCTGGCCGGCGCCGCGCCTCGACGGCGATGATCTGGAGCATACGGGTCGCCCAATCCGAACAGATCAGCGTGATATAGGCCCGTGCAATCGCCAGGTAGCGGTCGGCCAGCGGCGCGTCGGCCGGGCCTTCGAACAGCGCCGCGCTGTTGCGGGCGCAGCTTTCGGCGACCAGAGCTTCAAACAGCGCCTCCTTGCTGTCGAAATAGCTGTAGAGCGTGCCCTTCGAGCCGCCGAGGCGCGCCGCGACCTGCGACATGGACGCGCCTTCGTAACCAAATTCCAGGAACACATCATGGGCGACGGCCAGAATGGCCTGATGCCGCTGTGGGGAGGCGCCGCGAATGGCGGGCGCTTCGGCCGCCGTGATGATCGCCATGTCCCTCATGTCTTTTCAGCAAGGCCTTTTTGGTGCGTTGACCGACACGGTCAAGCTGGTATAAATCGAACCATACTGTATGGTCAATTGGATAGTGTTTCATGCGTCGCCGGCCCGTCCGCGCCCTGTTTGCCCTGCTCGCCGCCGGATCGGTGGCGGGCTGTGTGGCACCCTCGGCCGATGCCGGCCGGCATCTGCG
>JANYCM010000171.1 GCA_025360285.1 Sphingomonadales bacterium | reverse complement strand
CATGACCGGCACAAGCTGCCCAAGGTCGCCGGCGTCTGCGATGTCTGCGGTTCGACCGCGTTCAAGCGCCGGCCCGATGACAATGCCGAAACCGTGCGCACCCGCATGGCCGAATATCGTGCCAAGACGGCACCGATCCTGCCGCATTATGAAGCGATGGGTATCGTCGATCGGGTCGATGGCATGGCCGACATGGACGCGGTGGCGATCAGCATCGATGCGGTTCTCGATCGCTGATGTGATGCGTTCGGCCGGGGTCGTTCCGCTATGAGGGCCAATCCGGTGGCGGCTGCCGTCATGGCGCTGGCGCTGCTGGTCACGGCGTGCGGCGGCGGTGGGTCGCCGACATCGACGACAACCAGCGGCGGCACGACGACGGGGACGACGACGGCCGCCACCTGTTCGCTGCGGTCCCGCCAGGATTGGGCCGCAGCGCAATTGCGCGAATGGTATCTGTTTCCCGAAACGCTGCCGGCCAGCCTTGACCCGACGCCCTATGCGACGGTCGGCGATTATGTCGATGCATTGACGGCGACGGCACGCGGTCAGGGGCGCGACCGCTATTTCACCTATCTGACCTCGATTGCCGATGAAAATGCCTTTTACGCCTCGGGTGCCACGGCGGCGTTCGGCATAAGGTTGCAGACCGATACGGCGGCACGGCGGGTGTTCGTCGCCGATGCCTATGAAGGCGCGCCGGCACTGGCCGCCGGCATCGACCGCGGCGCCGAGATACTGGCGATCGGCACCGACCAGGCCAGCCTGCAATCGGTGGATTCGATCCTCGCCGCCGGCGGCAGCGCCGGGTTGAGCAATGCCTTTGGCCCGGCCAACGCCGGCGTGACGCGCAGCCTGCAAATCCGCGATGGCGCCGGCACCCGCACCCTGACCATCGCCAAGGCGGATTTCTCCATCCAGCCAATTTCGCCGCGTTTCGGCACCCGCATCATCAATGATGGCGGGCAGAAGATCGGCTATATCAATCTGCGCAGTTTCATCACGCCGGCCGATCCGGCACTGCGCACGGCCTTCGCCAGCTTCCGCGCCCAGGGCGTGACGCAGGTGATCTTTGATGTGCGCTATAATGGCGGCGGGCTGGTTTCGATCGCCGAACTGATCGGCGATTTGCTGGGTGATAATCGGCTGGCGTCCGATGTGTTCAGCTTCACAAGTTTCCGCCCCGAAAAGTCCGCCAACAACGCTACGCGGCTGTTCAGGCCCCAGGCTGAATCGATCCGGCCGATGCGCATCGCCTTCATCGGCACGTCCGGCACCGCCTCGGCCAGCGAATTGGTGATCAATGCCTTCACCCCCTATCTGGGGGCAGCGGCGGCGCTGATCGGTGCCAATACCTATGGCAAGCCCGTCGGCCAGGTAGCGCTGGATCGCGCCGAATGCGACGATCGGTTGCGGGTCATTGCCTTTGCGACGCAGAATGCCGCGCGCCAGGGCAATTATTTCAGCGGCCTGGCCAGCACAGTCGGCGCCACCTGCCGTGCCGATGATGCGCTGGCCCAACCGATGGGCGACCCGGCCGAGGCATCAACGGCGACGGCGCTGGACTTTCTTGCCGGACGGCCCTGCACGCCGATCAGCACCGATGCCAAGGCACTGTCGCTGGCGGCGTCGCCTGCGGTGCGGACGTTGCTGATGCCCGACAAGCCAAGCGCCATGCAACGTGAGGTGCCGGGCAGTTTTTGAGGCGCGGCTTGTCCCCTTGACTCTGGCTTGTGAGCCGGCTAGCAGCCCTTTTCCGATTAACCGGATCACTGACCCGGCGGCCCTTCCGGCCGTGCGGTTCTTGCTTTGAGATGGGATGCCTGCCCAGCGCATTCCGTGGAGCTTGGAAGGAAATACTCTGTGGCACGTATTGCGGGTGTAAACATCCCGACCAACAAGCGCGTTGAAATCGCCTTGACCTATATCCACGGCATCGGCCGTACCACCGCCAAGCGCATCGCCGACGAACTGGGTTTTCCCGTCGAACGCCGCGTCCAGGACCTGACTGATTCGGAAGTCCTGTCTATTCGTGAAAAGATCGACAAGGAACTGACGGTCGAGGGTGATCTTCGCCGCCAGACGGCTATGAACATCAAGCGTCTGATGGACCTCGCCTGCTATCGCGGCCTGCGCCATCGTCGCGGCCTCCCGGTGCGCGGCCAGCGCACCCACACCAATGCGCGTACCCGCAAGGGTAAGGCCAAGCCGATCGCCGGCAAGAAGAAGTAAGCCAAGGGCTTATTTTTTCTCAACGATCGACGGAAAGATTAGGATTTTTCGATGGCACGCGAAGTTGCACGCATCAAGCGCCGTGAGCGCAAGAACATCACATCGGGCGTGGCCCATGTGAACGCCAGTTTCAATAATACCATGATCACCATCACCGATGCGCAGGGCAATGCCATTGCCTGGTCGTCGGCGGGGACCATGGGCTTCAAGGGCAGCCGTAAATCGACGCCGTTCGCGGCGCAGATGGCCGCCGAAGACGCCGGTAAAAAGGCCGCGGAACATGGTGTTCGCACCCTGGAAGTCGAAGTCCGCGGGCCGGGTTCGGGCCGCGAAAGCGCGCTGCGCGCCCTGCAGGCGGTCGGTTTCCAGATCACCGCGATCCGCGACGTGACCCCGATTCCGCACAATGGCGTGCGGCCGCCCAAGCGCCGCCGGGTCTGACGCCTGGCGGTTTCGGCCGCGCCTTCCCCCGGGGCGCGGAATTTCGAAAATGTTGATGACGGGGACGGGCGGGTGACGATCCGCCCCTTCCCAATGATGAGGTGAGCCTGTGGCCGTAATCGCCAAAAATTGGACCGAATTGAAGAAGCCGAACCGGCTCGAATCACGGCCGACCGTGGATAGCCGCCGCAAGGGCAGCTTTGTCGCCGAACCGCTGGAGCGCGGCTTTGGCCTGACGCTTGGTAACGCCCTGCGCCGGGTGCTGCTGTCCTCGCTGCAGGGCGCCGCTGTTACTGCCATCAAGATCGACGGTGTGTTGCACGAATTCTCGTCGCTCGCCGGCGTTCGTGAAGATGTGACCGACATTGTTCTCAACATCAAGCAGGTCGCGGTGCGCATGCAGGGCGATCAGCCCAAGCGTGTGCATTTGTCGGCGAGCGGCCCCGGTGAAGTCACCGCCGGCCAGATTGCCGTCACCGGCGACATGGAGGTTATGAACAAGGACCTCGTCATCTGCACGCTCGATGAAGGTGCGACGCTCAACATGGAACTGACGGTCGAAGCCGGCAAGGGCTATGTCCCCGCCAGCGCCAACCGCCCCGCCGATGCGCCGATCGGTCTGGTGCCGGTCGATGCGCTCTACTCGCCGGTGCGCCAGGTCAGCTACAAGGTCGATAACACCCGCGTCGGCCAGGAACTCGATTACGACAAGCTGACCATCCAGGTCGAAACCGATGGCACTGTCACCCCGGAAGATGCGCTGGCCTATGCCGCCAAGATCCTCCAGGACCAGCTGCAGCTGTTCATCAACTTCGAAGAAGGCCATGTGCCGGTTGCCGCCGCGCCGATCGCGACGGGTGGCCCCATCGAAGTCGACGACAACACCGTCATCAACCGCTTCCTGCTCAAGAAGGTCGATGAACTGGAATTGTCGGTGCGTTCGGCCAACTGCTTGAAGAACGACAATATCATCTACATCGGCGACCTGGTCCAGAAGACCGAAAGCGAAATGCTGCGCACGCCGAACTTTGGCCGCAAGTCCTTGAATGAAATCAAGGAAGTTCTCAGCCATATGGGTCTGCGTCTCGGCATGGAAATCACTGGTTGGCCGCCGGAGAATATCGAGGAAATGGCCAAGAAGCTCGAACAGGAGTTCTAAGCGCAGCGCCGCGAGCGCGCATGGCGAAGCCAAGCGCGCCGACTGGCGCACGCTCGGCCGGCGAGGCGAGGCGGCCTTCTCGCCTCGAACTCGTCCGACGCCAGCCACGGCTTTGCCGCGGCAGTATTTCTACTAAAGGGCATCTGGCTGGCCCTTCCATCAGCCTGAACCGGGGTACCTGACACGGCCCCTTTTCGAACGGAGTAAACACCATGCGTCACGGTAATGCCCATCGCAAACTCGGCCGCACCAGCAGCCATCGGCTGGCGATGTTCCGCAACATGGCGGCCAGCCTTGTGAAGCACGAACAGATCACCACCACCCTGCCCAAGGCGCGCGAAATCCGCCCCTATATGGAAAAGCTGGTGACGCTGGCAAAGCGCGGTGGCCTGTCCAACCGTCGTCTCGCCCATGCCCGGCTGGGTGATGATGCCCAGCTGATCAAGTTGTTCGACGTGCTGGCAGCGCGCTATGCCGACCGCACCGGCGGTTATGTCCGCATCGTCAAGGCCGGTATCCGCCGTTCGGACGCGACGCCGATGGCGATCGTCGAATTCGTCGATCGCGACACCAGCGCCAAGGGGCAGGACAGCGGTCCCGTTGAAAGCTTTGACGGCGAGGATTGAGCGAAAGGCCGCGCTCTGCTAGCCGGCGCGCGATCCCTGTATCTCGATAATTTGCGAAAGACCCCTTCCCATGGCCGATGAAATCGATCTTTCCGCTGCCGGTAACGGCATGGACATGGCCCCTGTGGATATGCCCCAGGTGTCGATCCTAACCCAATATGTGAAGGATCTGTCGTTCGAAAATCCCAATGCTCCGGCCTCGCTGCAGGGCACGGAACAGCCGCGCATCGAAGTCAATGTCGCCGTCAATGCCAAGCGCGCCAGCGACAATGTCTTTGAAGTCGAACTTAAGATAAGCGCCAAGGCGGTCACCGACCAGAGCACCAGCTTTGTCGTCGATCTGATGTACGCCGGCCTGTTCGGGCTTGCCAATGTGCCCGAAGAGGCGCTGGAGCCCTTCCTGATCATCGAAGCGCCGCGCATCCTGTTCCCCTTCGCTCGCCGTATCGTCGCCGATTCGACCCGCGATGGCGGCTTCCCGCCGTTGATGCTCGATCCCATCGATTTCGCCTCGCTGTACATGGCTCAGCAGCAACAGGCTGGCGTACATCAGATCGACGACAAAGCTGGTGCCCTGGTCGGTGA
>JANYCM010000145.1 GCA_025360285.1 Sphingomonadales bacterium | reverse complement strand
GCCCCGAAGGACAAGCGACGATCATTCCTCTAGGACGCCGGTTACCCGGCGCCTCAAGCAACCAACCCGGACGGCGGGGCCGGTTCCTGCCCTGGGCCGTTAAGCCCGTGCCGTCCCTATTCGGTCTTGCTCCCGGTGGGGTTTGCCATGCCGCTTCGGTTACCCGTCGCGCGGTGCGCCCTTGCCGCACCCTTTCACCCTTGCCTGTCTTTCGTCCGAAAACGAACCCATCGGCGGTCTGCTCTCTGTGGCACTGTCCCTGGGGTCACCCCCGCCGGGCGTTACCCGGCACCGCGTTCCGTGGAGCCCGGACTTTCCTCCCCCGATTGCTCGGCGGCGATCGCCCGATCCTCTGACCGCGCGCCGGCCCTAACAGGCGCGCAAGCGGAACGCCACCTCAATGATCCCCCGGTGTCGCCATCAGCTCGATCAGCACGCCGCCGGTATCCTTGGGGTGGACAAAGATGATCGGCACGCCATGCGCCCCGATGCGCGGTTCGCCGGTGCCCAGGATTGTCGCGCCGCGCGCCCGCATCGCATCGCGGGCTTCGATGATGTCGGCGACTTCAAAACACATATGGTGCTGCCCGCCATTGGGGTTCTTCTTCAAGAAACCATGGATCGGCGATTCGGCCCCCAAAGGCTCGATCAGTTCCAGCTGACTGTTCGCCACATCGATGAACGCCACCCAGACCCCTTGCGCCGGCAGTGCGAATTTCGGCGTCGATACCGTCGCCCCGAACAGCTGTTCATACATGGCGACGGTTTCGTCGATCGACACACAGGCGATGCCGACATGGTTCAACCGCCCCAGCAACATCTCCGGCATTGCGTGTCCCATGGTGCATCCTTTTGTCGTTGGGGCCAGATGCCGCAATCGCCCCGGCTTGCGCAAGCCCGTCATCCCCGTCCACCATGACCGCAAAGGGGATTCTTATGCGTCTGTTGTCGATTCTGCTGTGCCTGCTGGCGGCACCCGCTGCCGCCGCGCCCGTGCTCATCCGCCCGGCCCAGGTCTTTGACGGCAGCACCCTCCACCCCGGCTGGCAGGTGCTGGTCGATGGCGACCGCATCATCGCCGCCGGTCCGGCACTGCCGGTGCCCGCCGGCACCACCAATCTCGATCTGCCCGGCGGCACGCTGCTGCCCGGCTTCATCGAGGGTCATGACCATTTGTTCCTCCACCCCTATAATGAAACCCCTTGGGATGATCAGGTGCTGCACGAAGCGCTGGCGCTGCGCACCGCCCGCGCCACTGTCGCCGCTCGCGCCACCTTGCGCGCCGGCTTCACCACGGCGCGTGACCTGGGCACCGAGGGCGCCGGCTATGCCGATGTCGGCCTGAAGGCGGCGATAGACCAGGGCATCATCCCCGGTCCCCGCCTGCTCGTCGCCACCCGCGCCATCGTCGCCACCGGTGCCTATGGCCCCAAGGGTTTCGAAGCCGGCATAGCCGTGCCGCAGGGCGCCGAGGAAAGCGATGGCGACCGGCTCGTCGCCACCGTCCGCCGCCAGATCGGCAATGGCGCCGATGTCATCAAATTCTACGCCGATTACCGCTGGGGCCGCGGCGAACCCAGCCGGCCGACCTTCAGCGCTGCCGAGCTGGCCGCCGGTACCGCCGCTGCCCATGATGCCGGCCGGCGCGTCGCCGCCCATGCCAGCACGCCCGAAGGCATGCGCCGCGCCATCCTCGCCGGCGTCGATACCATCGAACATGGCAGCGATGGCACTGCGGAGGTCTTCAAGCTGATGCATGATCGCGGCACGGTGCTGTGCCCGACGCTCGCCGCCGGTGATGCCATCGCCCGCTATCGCGGCTGGAATGGTGCCGAACCGGCGCCGCCGGCGGTACAGGGCGACCGTCGCAGTTTCGCCCTGGCCCTGGCGGCCGGCGTCAGCATCTGTGTCGGCGGCGATGTCGGGGTGTTCGCGCACGGCGACAATGCCCGCGAAATGCGGTTGCTGGTGGCGGCCGGCATGGCACCGATTGCCGTGCTGCACGCCGCCACGGCGGGCAATGCGGCGGCCTTCGGCTTCACCGATCGCGGCCGCATCGCGCCGGGCCTGCTCGCCGATCTGGTCGCTGTGGCCGGCGACCCGGTGGCGGATATCGCGGCGACGGGGGCCGTTGTGCTGGTGATGAAAGGTGGGGTGGTGGTGAAGTAGGGGGGAAGGCGGCAAGGGGCGCCTCCAACTCCCTCCCCGCACCCGTAAGGCGACGCAAAGCGTCAACGGGGAGGGAGTTGTCACCCCCCCCGGCTAATCCGCCAGATGCACAACCGGCCCTGCCGCCTTCGGCCGGCGCAGCAGCAGCAGCATCGGCGCCATCGCCAGCGTCACCCAGAACATCATGCGGAAGACATCGATATAGGCGATCATCGCTGCCTGTTTGTTGACGGTGGCGTCCAGCATCGCGATCACCGCATCGGCACCCAGGGTGCGGGCGACGCTGGGATCGGCCCAGGGCAGGGTGAAGGGCGTCAGCGCGGCGCCGATATCGGCATGGCTGATCTGCGCCTGGCGTGACAGCACGCCGACCCCCAGGCTGATGCCGACCGATCCGCCCAGATTGCGCAGCAGCATGTAAAAACCCGCGGCATCGGTGCGCAGGCTGGCGGGCAGGGTGGCAAAGGCCAGGGTGTTCAACGGCACGAACACCAGCCCCAGTCCGGCGCCCTGCAAAAAGCCCGTCACCATGAACGGCGTTTCGTTCATCACCGGCGAAAACAGGCTCATCAAATACAGGCTGGTGCAGGTCAGGCTCAACCCGGCGGCGATAATGGCGCGCGGATCGATACGGCCGATCAACTGCCCCGCCGTCATCATCGCCATCATCATGCCGATACCGCGCGGCATTTGCAGCGTACCGGCCTGGATGACGCCATAGCCGAACAGATTCTGCAACATCGTCGGCACCAGCGCCGTGGTGCCGACCAGCAGCAGGCCAACCAGGGTGATGAACATGAAGCCGGTCATGACATTGCGATCGGCAAGCATCCGCCGGTCAATCAGCGCACCCTTTGTGGTGAAGACATGGACACCAAAGGCCCAGAGCGCACCGACCGCCACCAGCGCTTCGATCCGCACTTCCCAGGCGGCGAACCAGTCAAGCTGCTGGCCGCGATCAAGGAACAATTGCAATGACGCGACGCCGAGCGCCAGCAGGGCAAAGCCGGTCAGATCGAACCGCCGCGGCGTCGCCGTGACGCGCGGCAACAAATTGGCGGCGAGGAAAAGCGTCAGCGCGCCCACCGGCAAATTGATGAAGAATACCCAGCGCCAATCAAAACTTTCGGTCAGCCAGCCGCCGATCACCGGCCCCAGGATCGGCCCGACCATGATGCCGACGCCCCACCAGGCCATCGCCTTGCCATGTTTTTCGCGCGGCCAGGCATCCAGCACATAGCCCTGGCCGAGCGGCGCCAGCGTCGCCCCGGCGGCGCCCTGCAACATGCGGAAAAACACCATCTGTTCCAGCGATTGCGCCAGCCCGCAGGCCATCGAGGCGAGGGTGAACCCCGCCACCGAATAGAGGAACAAACGCCGCCGCCCGATCTTTTCAGCCAGCCAGCCGGTGAGCGGCGTGGCAATGGCGGTGGCGACGATATAGCTGGTCAGCACCCAGGAAATCGTATCGGCCGCCGCCCCCAGCGACGGCTGCATATGCGGCAGCGCGACATTGGCAATGGTCGAATCAAGCACCGTCATGAAGGTGCCGAGCATCACGACGATGGTGATGACCAGCGGGCTGGACTCGGCACGGCCGGCAGAAAAGGGCGGGGCAGCGGTGGCCATCAGGCGAAACCGGGCCGGGAGGACGCTCCTTTTCCTCCCCGCCTCATTTCCCGGTTTCCACCGTCACACTCGCCGACAACCCGGCGATCAGCGGCACCTTGGAATCGGCCGGCAGGGCAATCCGCACCGGCACCCGCTGCACCACCTTCACCCAATTGCCGGTGGCATTCTGCGCCGGCAGTACCGAAAATTCGCTGCCCGTCCCGGCGCCGATGCTTTCGACCCGGCCCACAATCGGCGTGCCCGGAAAGGCATCCAGCTTGACGGTGGCGCGCTGGCCCACCGCCATATGTTCCAGATCGGTTTCCTTGAAATTGGCCTCGATCCAGCGGGCGTTGCTGACGACCAGCGACATGGTCGGCACGCCCATCACCATGATCTGGCCGGGCTGCAATTTGTTGGTCTGGCTGACCACGCCATCGGCGGGGGCCTTGATGGTGGTGCGCGCCACATCGAGCGCCGCCTTGTCGCGCGCCGCCATGGCGGCAAGGATCAACGGGTGGATGCCGGTGCCGGCGCCATTGGCCGAGGCACGGGCGCTGGCGGCATCGGCCAGTGCCGATTGCAGGGCGCTTTCGGCACTGGCCATCGCCAGTTCGGCCGATTGCACCGTGGCGCGGGTGGCAAAACCATCCTTGAGCAATTTCTGCTGGCGATCGAGGGCGATGCGGGCATAGGCGACGGCATCACGCTTGCCGGCAACATCGGCATTCTTGCCGCCGGTATCGGATTGCAGCTTGGCGACTTGCAGGCGCGCGGCGGCCAGATTGGCCTCGGCCTGGGCCAGGGCGATCTGGAAGGGCCGCT
>JANYCM010000112.1 GCA_025360285.1 Sphingomonadales bacterium | reverse complement strand
GACACGATGATCTGGGGCGTGCCGCGCACAATGCCCGGCAAGGGGCCAAACTCGCGGCGGACTTCCTCGCCATGGTCCACCTAGACTCAATGCGGACGTGATTGCGCGCTTGTGAGTCCATGACCTAGAACGGGGGTCTTTCTCCGGGTCGCGCCCGGGAACCTCCTCACCCCCCAGCAGTGGTGGCGCGCGCCTGGGCATGATCAGCCGCGGCGATGCCGGCCTGGCGGGCCTTTTCCCAGGCGAGGGCGTGGGCGACGATCAGGTTGATATCGTCAAAGCGCGGGGTCCATTCCAGTGCCGCTGCGGCCGCGGCATCGGCGACCAGGCGGGCCGGGTCCCCGGGGCGGCGGGGGCCGGTGACATGCGGCACCGGCGTGCCGGCTGCGGTGCCGAGCGCTGCCAGCACGTCCCGCACGCTGTGGCCGCAACCATAGCCCAGATTAAAGACATGGCTTTGCCGCGGTGTGGCCAGGCAGGCACGCAGCATCAGCACATGCGCGTCGGCGACATCGCTGACATGGACATAGTCCCGGATCCCGGTGCCATCCGGGGTGGGATAATCATCGCCGAAAATGGTAAAGCAATCGCGCCGGCCGGTGGCGACATGGCTGGCAATTTCAATCAGGTGGTGCGGGTGATGGCTGTTCTGGCCCGAGCGGCGGCGCGGGTCGGCACCGGCCACGTTGAAATAGCGCAATATGCCGATCGAAAGCCGGCCGCCGGCCTGGGCGCTGGCGGCGGCGATATCCCGCAAAATCTGTTCGGCCATGGCCTTTGACCAGCCATAGGGGTTGATCGGCGCGCTCGGCGCGGTTTCCGGCAGCGGCCGGTCGTCGGGTTCGCCATAGACGGCGGCGGTCGAGGAAAATACCAGCGCGCCGATGCCGCTGCGCGCCGCCACCTCGCCGAGCGCCAGGGTTTCGGCGACATTGTTGCGATAATAGGCGGCGGGCTGCGCCACCGAATCGGCCACGCTGATGCTGGCGGCGAAATGCATGATGGCGCCGATGCCATGGCGGGCGATGGTCGCCAGGACCAGGTCCTGGTCACCGGCGCGGCCCTCAACGAAGCTGGCGCCGGGCGGGACCAGCCGCCGCGACCCCGTCGACAGATCATCGATGATCACCACCCTGACGCCGCGATCGAGCAGTGCCAGTGCTGCATGGCTGCCGATATAGCCGGCGCCGCCGGTAATCAGCACCGGCGGCAGGTCTGCCTCGGCGATCTTGGGCAGCAGGGGCGGCGGGCTTTGAGCGGCGGTGGGCGGCATGGCAGGCTCCGTGATGGTCGGCGTTTGCCGGCGACCAGTCAGACCAACGGTCGCGCGGCCGAAAAGCTCCCGCTGCGCTGCAAAAATCGCGCTGGCGGCGGCGGCGGACCGGCGGGCGGCAAAACCGCCTGGCCGCCTGAAACCTTGCGGCATCGGCTTCGTTTCCCGGTCATGTGGCTTGCCCCGCCTGTTCCCCCGCCGCGCTATGCCGGCCCGCCGCGAGCCCGGCATGTTGCCATCGCGATACCGGCGCGGGACGAGGCGGCGTCGATCGCCGCGTGTCTTGCCGCCATCGATGTCGCAGCGGCGCAGGCGGCGGCGTGGCTGGCGTCGCTGACCGTGCTGGTATCGGCCAATAATTGCGCCGATGCGACGGCGGCGGTGGCACGCCGCTGCGCTGCGCCGCGCTTCCGCCTGATTGTCGAGAATATCGCGTTGCCGCCGGGGCAGGCGCATGCCGGCGGGGCGCGGCGGGCAGCGGTGGATGGTGCCGCGCGCCGCCTGCCGCCGACCGGGATTCTGGCGACCACCGATGCCGACAGCGTGGTGGCACCCGATTGGCTGGTCTGGCTGCTCGCCGAGTTCGCCTGCGGGGTGGATGCCGTCGCCGGTGCCATCACCCTGGCGCCGGCCGAGCGGCAGCAACTGCCGCCGCTGCCAGGCCGTGATGCCGAATGGCAGCTTGCCGAGCTGATGGCGCTGATCGAGCATCGGCTGGATCCGCAGCCGCATGATCCGGCGCCGCGCCATATCTGGGCCTGGGGGGCGAATCTGGCGCTGACGCGACGGGCCTATGTGGCGATCGGTGGCCTGCCCGAGGTGCCGCTGGCGGAGGACCGCGCCCTGGCGGACCGGCTGTTGCAGCATGATTTCCGCCTGCGCCGCAGTACCGGGCCGCTGGTTTATACGTCGGCGCGGACCAGCGGCCGGGCACCGGGCGGCTTTGCCGATCTGATCAGCGGCTTTGCCCAGGACCATGACCAGCCGTGCGACGCGGCCCTTGAACCAATGGCGGATTTCGCGCGCCGGCTGCGCTGGCGGGCGCAGCTGCGGGCTTGCCATGCCCAGGGCGGCCATGGCGCGACGGTGGCCGCGGCACAGGCGCTGCTGCCACCGGCGACGATCCTGCCGGAAACGCCGCATTTCGGCGCGCTATGGGCTGCGATAGAGGCTGCATCGCCGCAACTGGCACGGCAGCGGGTGTATCCGGCTCGGCTGGCAGCCGAACTGCGCGCCGCCCGGCAGCAGCTGGATGATGTCAGCAGCGCAGCAGATCAAGCCGATAGTCAGGCTGGCGCTGCTGGCCGATGATCGTCGCGGCGGAGTCGATAGTCGTGGCGGCGGAGCCGATGATCGTCGCGGCGGAGCCGATGGCGGCCAGGAACGCCTGCACCGCCGCATCGCCGGTCAGCGGATAATCCGGGGTCGGTCCCAGCCAATGGACCAGCAGGATATCGGCGCGCGGCTGCGCCATGGCCAGAATTGTCCGCGCCAGCACGGCGATTGTCGGCGCGTCGAAATAATACAGGATTTCGGACAGAATGATCAGGTCGAAACGCCCCGCGGGCACCTCGGCCGGCAGCGCCATCCGGGCGAACTGCACATTGCCGATGGTCGCGCAGCGCTGGCGGGCGGTGGCGAGCGCCGCCTCGGCCACATCGACGCCCAGCATGGTATCGCAGCGCTGCGCCAGAATTTCGGTCAGAACGCCGATGGAGCAGCCGATTTCGATGCCGCGCCGATAGCGCGGGCGGGGCAGGGCGGCAAGGCTGGCCGCATATTTGTCGCGTTCATACGCACTGGTCTGGAAGCGCCAGGGATCAGGGTCGCTGGCATAAAGCCGGTCGAAATAGCCGGCATCGAGCGATCGGGCGGCCATGTCAGGCGGCGGTCCCGGCCAGGACATGGCGGGCGAAACTGTCGCGCGAGGCATCGATGAACGGCTGGCGCAAATAGGTTTCCAGATCACGCAGCACCCGGTCAATGGGGTTGGGCGCCAGAAAGCTGGACAGCCCGACGTTGCGGCGGGTCGCAGCGATTATGGCAAGCGCCAGCCGTTCAAACGCGGTGCGCGCCATGTTGACGTAATTTTCGGCATCGGCGGCGGCTGCCGAACGATCCTCGGCGCGGGCGGCGGCGGCCGTCACCAGCAGGCGCGCCAGTTCGGCATCGGCGGCGGCATCGCCAAAACGGCCGCGCAGCACCGGTTCGCGTTCGCGCCCCGTTGATCGCAGGAACTGGCCGTGCAGCGCGATGATGCGCTGAACTGCGCCAAGCTGGACCGCCAGCACGCGCCAGGCGCCGGCAGCAAAGCCCGGCGAGGCATAATAATCCCCCGGATCGCCAAAGACATCGGCAGCGGCGACGGCCACGCCATCAAATCGCACCCGCCCCGAAACGCTGCCATGCATGCCGGCGGCCCGCCAGCCCGACAAGTCAACAACGACACCGCGGTTCGTCAGGTCCGGCACCAGCATCAGTGGCGGGCCATCAGCCGTCAGCGCGGCGGTCACCAGCGGCCGCCGGATGGCGCCCGCCCCCGAACAGAAGATTTTTTCGCCGTCCAGTCGCCAGCCGCCGCCGGCGCGTGTCAGCATCAGGCCGTCTTTCGGTTCGGCGTTCCACACGCCCGACAGCCGGCCGGCGCGCGCTTCGGTCGCCAGCGTCGCCAGCACCTTGTCGGCACCGTGGCGGGTGGCCAGTACAATGGCGTTGACATGGCCTTCATACAGCCGCCCGACCGACTGGCTGCTGCTGCCCAACATTGTCAGCACGGCGCACAGCGCCGCCATGCTGGCAGGGTCCGATCCCAGGCTCATGCCGCCCAGCGCCGGCGGCAGCGGCGCGAGCAGCAGCCCGGCACCGGCGAGCAGGGCGATGCTGTCATGCGGAAAGCCGCCGCCGGCATCGCAGGCCTCGTCAAGGCGCCAGATCGCATCGGCGCAGCGGCTCAAACGGGCGACAGGGTCCATGGCGGGAACCAGCGGCACGGGTTGCGAATTTGTCATGGACCATGAACACGATTCCGCTTCCCGCGTTCCGCCGGCTGAAATTGTCGGCCAAAATTACGCTGCTGCTGCGGCGACACCGGTCGGTCGTCGTGCTGGCACCGCATCCGGATGACGAGGTGCTGGGCTGCGGGTTGCTGATTGCCGATCTGGTGCGGGCCGGGGTGAAGGTCGCGGTGATCGCGCTGACCGATGGCGATGCCTCGCATCCGGGGTCGCGGCGCTGGCCGCCGGCGGCACTGGCCGCGCTGCGCCGGTCGGAACTGCGGCGGGCGTTGCAGCGGCTGGGTGCCGGCGGCGCGGCGCTGCGCCATATGGGCTGGCGGGACGGCCATGTTGCCCGCGACGGCCGCACTTCGGCGGTTGCGGCATCATGTCGCGCGCTTGACGCGGGGCTGATCCTGGCGGCGTCGGCGGACGATCATCACCCCGATCACCAGGCCTGTTTTGCACTTGGCGCGGCCGTGGCGCGGCGCCTGCATGTGCCGCTGGTCGGCTATGCGGTGTGGTCGCGGGTGGGCGGGCGAAAATCCGACGGTCCTCACCACCGCCGCCTCCATCATCACCGCCATCGTCACCGCCATCGCCACGGGGCGGCAAAACGATGGGCGGTGGCTGCGCACCGTAGTCAAATATCGGATTATATCAGCGATGCGCCGGATGGCTTCACGCTGTCGCAACAGCCTCTTAAGCAGTTCATTGAAGAACCGGAACGCTACGCCCGTGCAATAAATAATGGAACCGGCCGCCGATGACGCCATGCGGAACCGGAACAAGATATCCGACTTATATTCAATGCTGCATCACTATCTTGTCGATCGGCGTGGCTTTCGGTTCTGTCTGAAAGGGTGAAACTATGCGCGGTGCCTCCTCCCCATTCGATTTCCAATTCGATATCTTGACGAAAGCCGCGCCGCGGCCGCGCCCGATTCTGCTGGTGCTGTCGCATTTGCGCTGGGATTTTGTTTTTCAGCGGCCGCAACATCTGCTGACGCGCGCGGCGCAATCCTGTGACGTGTTCTTTGTCGAGGAACCAATCTTCGAAGGCGACACGATGACCGAACGCCGGCTGCTGCGCGACCAGGGGGTGACCGTCGTCCAGCCGCTGGTGCCGCCTGGCACGGCCGAGGCCGATGTGATCTTTCACCAGGGCGATATTGCCGAAAGCATTGCCGATCTGGCGCAGGGTCGCCCGGTCTATCTCTGGTACTATACACCCATGGCCTATGCCTTTGGCCACCGGGTCGATGCCGATGTCGTGATCTTTGACAAGATGGACGAATTGTCGGCCTTCAAATTCGCCTCGCCGCAGTTGCGGATGCTGGAATCATTATTGCTCGATCGTGCCGATGTGGTATTCACCGGTGGCGCCTCGCTGCACAAGGCCGCCGCCGGGCGCCATGACAATCTCCATTGTTTCCCGTCCAGCATCGATGCCGCGCATTTCGGCACGGCGCGCCGCGCCCGGATGGCCGACCCCGACGATCAGGCCGGATTGCCGCATCCTCGTATCGGCTATTTCGGCGTTATCGATGAACGGCTCAATCTCGCGCTGATCGCCGAGATGGCCGCCGCGCGGCCGGCGTGGCAGTTCATCATGGTCGGGCCCATCGCCAAGATTGATCCGGCGGATTTGCCCCGGGCGGCCAATCTGCACTGGCTTGGTGGCAAACACTATGATGACCTGCCGCGCTATCTGGCGCATTGGGACCTGGGGTTCATGCCCTTTGCCCTGAACGACGCGACGCGGTTCATTTCGCCGACCAAGACGCCGGAATTTCTGGCTGCCGGACTGCCGGTATTGTCCACCCCGATTCACGATGTTGTCGAACCCTATGGCAGCCGCGGGCTGGTGGAAATCGCCGCCACGGCGGCGCAGATGGTAGCGGCCGGCGACATGGCGCTGGCCCGGCGGGCGCAGCCGGCCCAGGAAAAGGCGCGGCTGGCAATGGTCGACAGCTTTCTCGCCGGCGGTTCATGGGACCGGACCTGGGCCGACATGCAGGCGCAGATCCGCCATGTCGAACTGGCGGCGGCCGCGGCCAATGCGCCGGGAACGGTGGCCAGCCTGTCGGCACGGGAGGCCGCCGGTGTTTGATTGGCTGATCGTCGGCGCCGGCTTTGCGGGATCGGTGCTGGCCGAGCGCCTGGCATCGCAGCGCGGCGACCGGGTGCTGGTCGTTGACCGGCGCCCGCATATCGCCGGCAATGCCTTTGACCGCTATAATGAGCAGGGCCTTCTGGTCCATCAATATGGCCCGCACATCTTTCACACCAATTCGCAGCGGATTTTTGATTATCTGTCGCAGTTCACCGCCTGGCGGCCCTATGAACACCGCGTGCTCGCCGCGGTTGACGGGATGCTGGTGCCGATCCCGATCAACCTTGATACCGTCAACAAATTGTACGGCCTCAGCCTGACCAGTGCGGAACTGCCGGCGTGGTTTGCGGCGCGCGCCGAACCTGTCGAGGTGATCAGGACCTCCGAAGACGTGGTCGTCTCGGTGGTTGGCCGGGAATTATATGAAAAATTCTTCCAGGGTTATACGCGCAAGCAATGGGGCCTTGATCCATCACAGCTCGACAAATCCATAACGGCGCGCGTGCCGGTCCGCACCGACAGGGACGATCGCTATTTCACCGACAGCCACCAGTTCATGCCGCGCGATGGCTATACGCGCATGTTCGAACGCCTGCTCGATCATCCCAATATCGCGGTGATGACCAACACCGATTATCGCGCCATCAGGGATTTCGTGCCGCACCGCCGGCTGATCTATACCGGGCCGATCGACGAATATTTCGATTGTCGCTTTGGCAAGCTGCCCTATCGATCGTTGCGGTTTCGCCATGAAACGCTCGGCCAGGAATGGGCGCTGCCGACAGGAACGGTCAATTATCCGCAAACCGAAGATTATACGCGGGTCAGCGAATACAAGCATATGACCGGGCAGGTTCACCCCGCTACCGCCATCACCTATGAATATCCGTCGGCCGAGGGTGACCCCTATTATCCGATCCTGCGTCCCGAAACGGCGGCGCTGTACAAGCAATATGAAGCGCTGGCCCAGGCCGCCACCGATGTCTGGTTCGTCGGCCGGCTGGCGACATATCGCTATTACAATATGGACCAGGTGACCGGGCAGGCGCTGGCAACCTTTGATCGCATCGAAGCGCAGGTGCCGCGCCGGGGCCAGGGCGGCGCCATGAACGATAATGCGGCGGCGCGATGACCGGGACCCCATGACGCCGGGGCGTCTGCTGGCCAGCGATCTGATGGGCGGCTTTGAATGCGCGGCGCAAAAGCGGCGGGACGGTATCCGGCTCGATATCCAGGCGGCGACCGGGCATGATGCGCGGGCGCTGGCGGATTACCGCCTGTTGCAGGCGCATGGCATGCAGGCCTGCCGCGATGGCCTGCGCTGGCACCGCATCGAAGCCCGGCCGCGGCGCTATGACTGGTCCGGCGTGGTGCCGATGCTGGCGGCGGCAGAGGCCAGCGGCATTCAGGTGGTCTGGGATCTGCTGCACTATGGCATTCCCAATGGCCTGGATATCTGGTCGGCGGATTTTGTGTCGCGCTTTGCCGGCTTTGCCGGGGCGGCGGCGCAATTGGTCAAGGATCATTGCCGCCAGCCGGCGTGGTACACCCCCATCAATGAAATCAGCTTCTGGGCGTGGTGCGGCGGCGACAATGCCGGGCTCAATCCCTTTGCGCGCGGCCGCGGTGGCGAATTGAAGCGCCAACTGGTGCGGGCGGCGTTGGCGGCGACGGCGGCGATCCGGGCGGTGGATCCGGATGCGCGCATCGCCTGTGCCGAGCCGTTGATTCATGTCCTGCCGGCGGGTGACGACGCTGCGGCGCGGGACCGGGCCGCCCGCCACAACGAGAGCCAGTTTGAAGCGATCGACATGCTGCTGGGCCGGGTGGCGCCCGAACTGGGCGGTGATGCCGGCGCCATCGATCTGATCGGCCTCAACTATTATTATAACAATCAATGGATCGACGAAGGCCGCACCGTCTATCTGGGCGATTGGCTGCACCGGCCGCTGTCTGACCTGCTGGTGGCGGTGGCCGACCGCTATCCCCAGCCGCGCTATATTGCCGAGACCGGCACCGAGGGAGTGTTTCGTCCCGGTTGGCTGGACTATGTCTGCGCCGAGGTGCGCGAGACGCGGCGGCGCGGCGTCGCCATCGAAGCCATCTGCCTTTATCCGATCCTCAGCCATCCCGGTTGGGATGACGGCCGCCCCTGCCAGAACGGCCTGTTCGAAGCCTATGCCCCGGTTGCGCCGCGTACCCCCGATGCGGCCCTGGCCGATGCGGTGCGCCGCCAGGCGGCGCGCTTTGCCGCGGATGCTTCAGGATCGGTGCGCCAGCCGGCGATGGCAGCGGCGGCAGCGTTCAGACCATCGTGCCGAAAGTCGGGGCCAGCCCGTTATGAGATACCATAGCGCGTGGTTCAGGCCTGATATTCTGTCAGGGTGCTGGCCCTGCGATTCTCCTTGGACGCACCCAACCAAATGATTGCTGACCGGACCTGAACAGTGGCCGATCGTACCGGTTTTGGAGCAATTTTCATCTGATTGGAACTCGGCCTGTCAACCAGACTGATTACATGGCTGTCGCGGCGCTGCTCGAACGTTTTGTACAACTTAAGGGAAGGGCAAACCCGGGGGGCGGGCAGCATTTTCCGCTCGTTGTGAACCTGGAGGCTGACTGGACGGGTACGCGCCGGGCGCTCGCCACGAAAAACTCGACCGAACAAAAAACTTGGGTGCCAAATCGGATGGTGTGCGTTTGCCTTGTCAGCACTTCTGCAGGAGCATCCGATGGCGCGCGTTTCGAAAAGCGGTACCGACAAAGCGAAAAAGCCGGGCGCATCGACCGATAGCGGCAAATCGCAAATCGTGATTGGCGTCGGCGGTGAACGCCACCAAGCGGCAGGTCCGGGCGGCCCGGTGCTCACCACCAACTTCGGGACGCCGATTTCTGATGACCATAACAGCCTCCGCGCGGGCCCCAGGGGACCGTTGTTGCTGGAAGATTTCGTTCTGCGCGAAAAAATATTCCACTTTGACCACGAACGCATTCCCGAGCGCGTCGTCCATGCCCGTGGCCTCGCCGCCCACGGATATTTTGAGCTCACCGACTCGCTTGCAGACCTGACCACGGCGCTGGTGCTTGGCGAGGTCGGCGAAAAAACCCCGGTGTTCGCGCGCTTTTCGACCGTCGCCGGCAATAAGGGCTCGGCCGACCTGGCGCGCGACGTGCGCGGGTTTGCCGTCAAATTCTACACCAAACAGGGGAATTGGGACCTTGTCGGCAATAACATTCCGGTCTTCTTCATCCAGGATGCAATGAAATTCCCCGATCTCGCCCACGCGGTCAAGGAGGAACCCGATCGTGGCTTCCCCCAGGCTGCGTCAGCCCATGATACGTTCTGGGACTGGATCGCCATGACCCCGGAGGCCATGCACATGGTGATGTGGCAAATGTCGGATCGCACCATTCCGCGCTCGGTGCGCATGATGCAGGGTTTTGGAGTGCATAGTTTCCGCCTTGTCGATGCTGCGGGCAAATCGACCTTCGTCAAATTCCACTGGACACCCAAGCTTGGTCTGCAGTCGGTGATTTGGGACGAAGCGGTGAAGATCAACGGCGTCGACGCCGACTATCATCGACGTGACCTTTACAATGCCATTTCGGCCGGCGATTTTCCGGAATGGGAGCTGGGCGTCCAATTGTTCGATGAACAGGATGCCGCCGGCTTCGATTTCGACCATCTCGATCCGACCAAGTTGATCCCGGAGGAAGTCGTTCCGCTGCGCGTTATCGGGCGCATGATCCTCGATCGCAATCCGGCCAATGTCCATGCCGAGACCGAGCAAGTGGCATTTTGCACCCAGAACCTGGTTCCTGGCATCGATTTTTCCGAAGATCCGCTGCTTCAGGGACGCAATTTTTCGTATCTCGACACCCAGCTCAGCCGTCTCGGGTCAACCAACTTCAACCAGATCCCGATCAACGCGCCGAAATGCCCGTTCGCCAACATGCAGCGCGACGGCCACATGCAGACCCAGGTTCATCCGCAGCGCGTGGCCTATACCCCGAGTTTGCTTGATCCATCAGGCCCGCGTGAAAGCCAAGATACCGGCTTCCGCAGTTTTCCGACAACGCTCACGGGCGGCAAGCAACGCGAGCGATCGGTGACGTTTGCCGATCACTACAGCCAGGCGCGGCAATTTTTCCTGAGCCAGACCGAGGCCGAGCAGGACCATATCGTGGCGGCGCTGATCTTCGAACTGTCGAAGGTGGAGGCCGACATCGTGCGAGAGACCATGCTTGGCCATCTCGTCACCATCCACGAGGGTCTGGGCGAGCGTGTCGCGGCCGGCCTGGGCCATGATGGCACGATCACTCCGGCGAAACCGGCGGTGGCGACCCGAACCGATCTGGCACCAGCCCCCAGCCTGTCGATGCTGGCGCGGGGCCTGCCGCCGCTGAGGGGCCGCCAGATTGGCGCGCTCGTCACCGATGGCGCCAGCGCGGTGTTGGCCGCATCTCTTAAAAAGGCCGCTGCCAGCACCGGCGCCATGCTCAAGATCGTTTGCCCCACGGTCGGCGGTGTTGTCCTTGATGACGGCAGCAAGTTGAAGGCGGATTACCAACTCGCCGGGGGACCTTCGGTGCTGTTCGATGCCGTCGCAATCATTGCCTCCGACGATGGCACCACGGCGATGCTGGGCGAAGCCGCCGCAATCAATTGGGTCCATGATGCCTTTGCACATTTGAAGGTCATCGGCGCGTCGCCGGAGGCCAAGCCCTTGCTCGATGCCGCCGGTGTGGCGACGGACCCCGGTATCGTGGTCCTTGAAAAAGACGCCGCTGGCTATTTCGAAGCCGCTTCGGCAGGGCGCACCTGGGCTCGCGAACCATTGGTCCGGACAGTCTATTGAGCCCGGGGCCAATCCCATGTCACGGATTGTCGGTGACGAATTATCGGTGATGGGCTTTCGATTGTCCTGATATTTTGCGGAGCAGATAGCATTGAGCAGCGTCGCAGAATGGCTCGCCCCCACAGCGACGATGCTTGCCGCCTTGATGACGGCGGCAAACCTCGGTGCGCGCATCACCTGTCATCTTCACATTGGGATCGATCAGCTGGGTCATCATTGGGCTGGGCAGCGGCCAATCCAACCTTATTGTCACCAACGGGTTTTTGGCACTGGTCAATACTGTCGGTGTCTGGCGCTGGCTGGGGCGTCAGGCCCGCTATGAGGCAGCCGGCAATGCCGCCGAAGCAGCAGGACAGCCATCCGCTGCGGCGAGCGTAATCGCCGCCAGCAGCATCCTGGGCCGTGCTGTCATCGATCCCAGCGGCGAACCCGCCGGCGAAGCCGTTGAAACAATCCTCGACTGCCGCACCGGCACCATACGGCATCTAATTGTGCGCTTCGGGGGTGTCGGTGGCATAGGCGAGTATATTGTCGCCCTGCCGCTCGCCGACATATGTCTGGACGAGAAAGTCCTCACCACCCGCTTATCCGCGCAAGCCGTGGCCAGCTTGGCAAAACATTAGAGCGTGATGACATTAGATAGGATCGCCGGGACGGTGTTGATTTTGTTCCGTGGCAAGAAGCGAGGAGAGCGTCGATGCAGCGCATCGCCGCCGACGAGCGACGCCGCCACGGAGCAAAAGCAGCGCCGCCCCGAAGGGGTTGCCCGCAGGCCAATCACGGAGGTGCTATCTGATGTCATCACGCTCGAGGGTGGCCTGACAGCGGGACGGTGCTGGGGTTCTTCCCACCCCCGCCAATGCCAGCCCTATTTCTGGATCTTGAACGCCTCGTGGCAGCTTTTGCAATTCTGCGTGACAGGCAGGAATGCCGCCTTGAACGCGTCGAGCGTTGCCGGCTTGGCATCGCGCGCCGCGGCCGAATCGGTCTGGAACTTGATCAGCGCCGCCTTGAAGGCATCGGGCTTGGTCCAGATCGCCGGGGCCGCCTCGGTATCGCCGCCGGTCTGCGAATTGGCCGGGAAATAAGTGCCGAACTTGGCGGCGGCCGAACTGACGCTGGCCAGGATCGCGGCGGCGGCACCGGCATCAAAGGGCACATCGCCCTTGATCATGCCAAAGGCCGCCTTGGTATCCTTGCCATTCTGCTTCATCAACGCCTGGCGCACGGCGATCGGATCAACCGGCTGGGCCACTGCCGCCATCGTCAGCGACCCGGCAACCGCAAGGCCCATGGCCAGCAACATTCCACGCTTCATTCGTCCGCTCCCTTGCCCGGCGATCATGGCCGATAGCGCAATTTCACCGAGAAAGCCGGCCGATGCAATGGCTATCGATCACCCCGCCGGTTTGGCCATGGCCAGCATTTCGCCCATCTTCTGGTGCAGCATGTTGATCGCCTTGAGCGGCCGCACCATCACCTTGAAATGCGTGACAAGGCCCGCATCATCCCAGCTGATCATGTCGATGCCGTTAATCTTGATGCCGTCGATGACATTTTCAAATTCCAGGATGGCGCTGTTCGCGCCGTGCCATTCGCCGACATAGGTGAAGCCCGGGCCACCCAATATTTTTTCGGCGCTGGCGAGATATTTGTAGGTAATGTCCCGCCCGCGCTGCGGCGTATGGACCACCGGGCTTTCGAATACTGCATCGGGGTGGAGCAGCGCAAACAGCGCCGCATGGTCATGCGTCTGCATATAGTCATGCCAGCGTGCCAGCGTATCGATCATGCCCTGCCCCTTCATGCCGCGGTCGTGACGCCGCCTGAAACCCTGCTATCATGGCGGCAACGACAACAGCCGGAATATCCCATGACCATCACGCTTTACACGGCCGCCACGCCCAATGGCTATAAGGTCTCGGTGGCGCTGGAGGAAATGGGTCTGGCCTATGATGTCCACCGCATCGATCTGGCCAAGGGCGAGCAGAAATCGCCGGAATTTCTCGCCATCTGCCCCAATGGCCGGGTGCCGGCGCTGGTCGATGACGGTTTCGCCATTTTCGAATCGGGCGCTATCCTCGTCTATCTTGCCGAAAAGACCGGGCTGTTGATGCCGCAGGATGTGCAGGGCCGCAGCCGGGTGATGCAATGGCTGATGTTCCAGATGGGCGGCATCGGCCCGATGATGGGCCAGGCCAATGTGTTTTACCGCTATTTCCCCGAAAAAATCCCCGCCGCCATTGCGCGCTATCAGGGGGAGGGCCGGCGGCTGTTCGCGGTGCTCGACCGGCAATTGGCGAACAATGAGTTCCTCGCCGGCGATTATTCGATCGCCGATATCGCCAATTGGTGCTGGGTGCGCACGGCGAAATGGTCGGGCATCGAAACCGACGGCCTGCCCCATCTGCTGCGCTGGAAGGCTGCCATTGCCGAGCGCCCGGCGGCGCAGCGCGGCATCGCCGTGCCCGAAGCCACCAAGGTGCGCAGCGAGGACGACCAGGAAGCCAGGGCCTTCGCCAGCCGCGCCCGCACGATGATCGAAATGGGCAAGCGCGAGGCCTAGTAACCTTCCTCAAGCTGCACGCCGAAACTGTTCAGCGCCATGCTGACCATGGTGTATTGGCCGACGGTGAACACCAGGTCGATCAACTGAATCTCGGTGTAGCGGCGGGCCAGCAGCGCCCAGGTCGCCGGGCTGATGAAATGGTCGCCGACCAGTTCATCGACGGCGCGCAGCAGCACATCATCGTCGGCCTCGCTGCCGGCCAGCGGCCCGACGCGGGCCCGTTCGATATCGGCGTCGGTCATCCCGGCATTGTCGCGGGCGATGGCAACATGATGGCCCCATTCATAGGCGGCGCGGCACAACCAGCCGACACGAAGGATGGCGAGTTCACGATCCCGAGGGGTGAGCGAGGATTTGAACAATATCTGGTTGCCCCAGCGGCCAAAGGCGCCGGCGAGTTTGGGATGATGCGCCAGGGTCTTGAAGATATTGAATACCGGCGCCGCCGAAGCACCCATTTCGACAGGGCGATTGCCCAGCATTTGTTCCTTGAACGCCGGGTCCCATTTGTCGACCTCCAGCGGCGCGATGCGCGGGCTGGCAAGGCGGTGTGGCAGGTCCATATCTATCTCCCTGGATTTTTGAGGGAGAATGCGGCCGCCGGACGACGCCGTCAAACCCGGATGTCAGACCTTGTCGGCGTAGAGGAAGCGCCCCGGCCCCAGCCGCGCCAGCACCTGGCCAAGATCGGCCTCGGTCAGCGTGAAACAGCCCTGGCTGCGGCCGATCTTGCCGGTATCGCGGGCCATGGCTTCGGTGACATAGGGGGCGGTGTGGATGACGATGGCCCGCGCCTCGGCATTGCAATTGCTGGCGTCGAGGCCGCCCAGCCGCATCGACCGGCCATGCTTGCCGACATATTCACCGCCGGTGACAAAGCCGCCGTTGCATGAGGCAAAGCTGCCATCGGCGTTGGAAAAGCGTTCCAGCCAGCCGCTGTGCGCCGGGTCCGACCCGCGGCCATGCGCCACCAGCATCGCGGTGCTGGCGCCCGATGCCAGGTCGACCAGGTGGAAACGTTTGTCGCGCGACGCCTGGCTGAAATCGGCGATGGCAATCAGATCGGCATGGGCGATCTTGCTGCGATGGCTTTCCAGCGCCGCCAGCGCCCGCGCCATCAGCCGCGGATCGACGCCGGTGGCGGCCATCGCCCGCAGCGGCGTGGCGGCAAAGGCCGCGCCGGCCAGCGCCAGGCCAAGGAAGCCGCGTCGTCCGATGCTGGCACCAAACCGCAAATCCGTCTCCTAAAGCCCGCGAAACGTCGCGAAGTCCGCCAAGGGTGCCCGATCGGGCCGCGCCGCATTGGCAGGATCGGCCTCGTCTTTAAAGCCGATCGCCATGCCGGTGAAGAGCATCCGGTCATCGGGCGTCCCGAGAAAGGACCGGATGGTCGCAGGATAGATCGCCCAGCATTCCTGCGGACAGGAATCGAGGCCCTCCTCGCGCAGCAGCAGCATCAGGCTTTGCAGATACATGCCAAGGTCGCTCCATTGCGGCGGGCCCATGGTTTTGGCGACGGTGCAGAACAGCGCCACCGGCGCGCCGAAAAATTGAAAATTGCGGGCGAACCACATCAGCCGCTTCATCTTGTCCTCACGCGGGATACCCAGCGCGCGGTACAATTCCTCCCCCACGGCAAAGCGATAATCCTTGTAGGGCGACGGCAACACCTTGGGATAAATATCATATTCGGTCGGTTCGCCGCCCGGCGCCTCGGCCAGCCGGGTGCGCATGATCGCCTTCAGCTCATCGAGCGGCGCGCCGGCGACGACATCGATATGCCAGGGTTGCAGATTGCCCCCCGATGGCGCCCGCGCCGCGGTTTCGACGACCCGGCGGATAACGGCGGGATCGACCGGCGTATCGAGGAACCCGCGCACCGATCGGCGCGACACAATCGCTTCACTGACCTTCATGCCCCATCCTTCAAAACAGGAACTTTCACAGACGGGCAGGATTGCCTATCAAGGCGGCGTGTTGTCCAGCCTCCCCAATCTGCTGACCCTCAGCCGCATCTTCGCGGTGCCCTTGCTCGTCGCCCTGATGTGGGGGCCGGGGCATTGGCAATGGCTGGCGGCGTTCATCCTGTTCTGCATCGCGGGCCTTACCGATTACCTTGATGGCTATCTGGCGCGGGCGCAGGGCACGGTGTCGAAAATCGGGGTGTTTCTTGATCCCATCGCCGACAAGATCATGGTGGCCGCCGTCATCGTGATGCTGGTGCATTCGGGTATCGTCCACGGCGTGTCGGTGATCGCCGCGCTGATCATCCTGCTGCGGGAGATCATCGTGTCGGGCCTGCGCGAATATCTCGCCAGCCTGCAAGTTTCGCTGCCGGTGTCGCAACTGGCGAAGTGGAAGACGGCGTTCCAGATGATCGCGCTGGGCGCGCTGGTGCTGGCGGGGGCTTCGGCCTGGCTGCTGCCCGCCGTACCGGTGCTGATGATCGGCATTGCCAGCCTGTGGGTGGCGGCCGGCCTCACCCTGATTACCGGCTATGACTATCTGCGCGTCGGTCTGAAGCATATGGCGTGACCATTGAATTTGTCTATTTCGCCTGGGTGCGGGAACGCATCGGCATCGGCGGAGAAACGCTCGACGTGCCGGCGGGGCTCGCCACGGTGACCGATCTGCTTGACTGGCTGGCGACACGCTCCCCCGGCCACGCCGCGGCGCTGGCCGATCGCGGTGCGATCCGGGTAGCGGTTGACCAGGATTTCGTGATGCCGGACGCGCCGCTGGGAACGCCAGCCGAAATCGCCATCTTCCCGCCGGTGACGGGGGGATGATCGCCGCCCGCGTCCAGGCGGCGGCGTTCGACATGGCCGCCGAAACCGCGCGGCTGACGGGCGGGCGCAGCGACATCGGCGCGGTCGTCACCTTCACCGGCCATGTCCGCGCCGATGACGGGCTGACCGCGCTGTTGATCGAACATTATCCGGCGATGACGCAGCGGCAGATGATGGCGATCGCAGCGGAGGCCTGGGGGCGCTGGCCACTGCTCGGCGGCAGCATCGTCCACCGCCACGGCCGGCTACTGCCCGGCGAGGCGATCGTGCTGGTCGCCATCGCCAGCGCGCATCGCGGCGCGGCTTTCGCCGCCGCCGAATTTCTGATGGACTGGCTGAAAACCCGCGCGCCTTTCTGGAAGCAGGAGGAACGCGGCGATCGATTGCACTGGGTGGCGGCCAAGGCGACCGACGATGCCGCCGCCGCGCGCTGGACGGCCGGGGGAGGCACCACATGACGATCACGCTGTATCAATTCCGCATCTCACCGTTCTGCGACAAGGTACGGCGGGCGATGACGCTGAAGGGCCTGGCCTGGCAGACGGTGGAAGTGTCGCTGCTGCCACCGGCCCGGATGAAGGCGATCAGCCCGACGGGCAAATATCCGGCGGTCGATTTCGGCGGGCAGATCATCGTCGATTCGACCGATATCATCGCCAAGCTCGACAGTCTGGAGCCGGCGCCGCGGCTGATCCCTGCCGACCCCCGCGCGCGTGCCGATGCGCTGATCCTTGAGGATTGGGCCGATGAAAGCCTGTATTTCTTCGATGTGACGATGCGCAACTGGCCGCAGAACCGCGCGTATTTCATCGAGGATCTGCTGCATGCCGAAAGCGGCATCAAGCGCCGGGTGATGGCGGCGATGATCCCCGGCGCGCTGACCAAGGTCGGCCGCACCCAGGGCCTGGCCCGCAAGACCGAGGCATGCGTCATCGCCGATCTGACGCGGCATTATGACAGCCTGGAGGCGAAATTGCAGGGCCGCGACTGGCTGGTCGGTGAAACGATCAGCGTTGCCGACCTCGCGGTGCGATCGATGATCTTTGTGATCGACCGCACCATCGAAGGGCTGGCGCTGCGCCAGGCGCGGCAGGGGCTGACGGGGTGGTGCGCGCGGGTTGATGCGGCTACGCTATAACGCTGCGCTCAATTCCTTGATTTCCTTGTTCAAAATCCGGTCATTGTCGGAATAATCCACCGGGCAGTCGATCAGTTGCACACCCTTGGCATTGAGGCAGGCGGCCAGCAAACCCGGCAGCATTTCGGCGCTGGTGACACGGTGGCCGGTGGCGCCATAGCTCTCGGCATATTTGACGAAATCGGGGTTGCCATAGGTCAGCCCCCAGTCCTTGAAGCCCATGTTGGCCTGTTTCCAGCGGATCATGCCATAACTGTTGTCATTCAAGATCAACACGGTGATGTTGACGCCCAGCCGGACGGCGGTTTCCATCTCCTGGCTGTTCATCATGAAGCCGCCATCGCCGCAGATCGCCATGACCCGGCGCCCCGGATAAACCATCGCCGAGGCCATGGCGCTGGGCAGCCCCGCCCCCATCGTCGCCAGCGCGTTGTCGAGCAGCACGGTATTGGCCTGATAGGCCAGATAGTTGCGGGCGAACCAGATTTTATAGACCCCATTATCGAGCGCGATAATCCCATCCGCCGGCATCGCCTTTCTGATCTGGTCGACCAGATATTGCGGATAGATCGGGCAGCGCGTGTCGCCGATGGCGGCATCGCGGTGGGCAACTTCGGCGGCACGCGCCGCCATCATGCCGGCAAAATCCCAGCGCGGTTGCGGCAGGATCATCTCCTTCATCTGCCAGACGGCGTTGGCGATATCGCCGACAACCTCGATCTGCGGGAAATACACCGGATCGACCTGGGCCGATTTGTTCGACATATGGATGACGGTAGCACCGCCCGTCGCCATGAAGAACGGCGGCTTTTCAATGACATCATGGCCAATGTTGACGATGACATCGGCCTTGCGAATGGCGGCATGGACGAAATCCCCCGCCGAGAGCGCCGCGCAGCCGAGGAATTTGGGATGGCGTTCATCGACAACGCCCTTGCCAAGCTGCGTCGTCAGGAACGGAATGCCGGTCTTGTCGATCAACTGGTTGAGCATCCGCGACGTCATCGTGCGGTTGGCACCGGCGCCGACGACCAGAATGGGCGATTGTGCCGCCTCGATGGCTTTCACCGCCTCCTTCACCGCCTTGGCATCGGGCACCGGCCGCCGCACGAAGCTGGGCACCAGCGGCGTCGCATCGGTCGGATCATGGGCAATGTCCTCGGGCAGTTCGAGATGCGTGGCACCGGGCTTTTCCTCCTGTGCCAGCCGCATTGCTTCGCGCGTTCGCGCCGGGATATTGTCGGCGCTGGCGAGCTGATGGGTATATTTGGTGATCGGCTTCATCATCTCGACCACATCGATGATCTGGAACCGCCCCTGTTTGGATTTCTTGATCGGCTTTTGCCCGGTGATCATCAGCATCGGCATGCCGCCCAGCGTTGCATAGGCCGCCGCGGTAACGAAATTCGTCGCCCCCGGCCCCAGCGTGGCGAGGCAGACGCCGGCCTTGCCGGTATGGCGGCCATAGGTCGCCGCCATGAAACCGGCGCCCTGTTCGTGGCGGGTCAGGATCAGCGTGATCCGGGTTGACCGCGACAGGCTGTCGAGAAAATCCAGATTTTCCTCGCCGGGCACGCCGAAGACATAGTCAACGCCTTCCTGTTCCAGGCATTGCACCAGCAGGTCGGATGCCTTGGTCACGCGTTATCCCCTTGCAGTTGTGCCGTCCGCCGACCTTCGGCACGGGCCCGTGGTCCGGCTGCATCGATGATCGTGCCGGCACGGCCCAGCCCCCAGGCCGGCATGTTATTATAGACGCTTTCATATTGGCCGGGCTGGATGAGATAGGTCTCGTGCCAGATGCCGACATCGCCGTTGGAACCCACCGCCTGGTTGAAACGCTGCCAGGCCGGCAGATGGCGTTCGTCGCGCGCCGTCGCAAAGGCCTGCAAATGTTCGATGCTGCGCCAATATTGCACAAGCGTCGTGCCCGGAAAGCCGAAATAGCTGCGGTTGTGCAGCAGGCCCAGTTCCGGCCGCCGCGACAGTTCGGCGATCATCGGCCCCATCGCCATGAAGGTCGGCAGCCACGAGTTCGGCTTCCACAGCCGGTTGATGCGGATACCGATGAGGAACAGCACGAACGGCCCGTCAATTTCGGCACAGACGCGGCGGTCGATGATCGTGGCCACGGTTACACCACCCCATAGGCCAGCATGGCATCGGCAACCTTTTTGAAGCCGGCGATATTGGCGCCCTTCACATAGTCGATATAGCCGGTGCCGTCTGATCCATATTCGGCGCAGGATGCATGGATGCCGGCCATGATGTCGAGCAGATGCTGTTGCAGATCGGCTTCCTTCCAGCTGATCCGCGCCGAATTCTGGCTCATTTCCAGCCCGGACACCGCGACGCCGCCGGCGTTGGAGGCCTTGCCCGGCGCATAGAGGATCCGGGCTGCCTTGAAACGGTGGACGCCATCCAGGTCGGTCGGCATGTTGGCACCTTCCGATACCGCCATGCAGCCATTGGCCAGCAAGGTTTCGGCATCGCGGCCATCAAGTTCATTCTGCGTCGCGCAGGGCAGCGCCACGTCGCACACCACGCCCCACGGCCGGGCACCACCACCGGTGAAGGTCGCGCCCTTGAAATGCTTCACATATTCCGAAATTCGGCCACGGCGGACAGTTTTCAATTCCTTCACCCAGTCGATCTTGTCCTGGGTGATGCCGGCGGGATCATGGATAAAGCCTTCCGAATCGCTGAGCGTCAGCACCTTGCCGCCCAGTTGCACGATCTTTTCGGCGGCGTGCGTCGCGACATTGCCCGATCCCGAAATCACCGCCGTCTTGCCGGCAACGGCATTGCCCTTGGTCATCAGCATGTTTTGCAGGAAATAGACGGCGCCATAGCCCGTTGCCTCGGTGCGGATCAGGCTGCCGCCCCATTCCAGCCCCTTGCCGGTCAAGACGCCGGTAAACTGGTTGGTGATGCGTTTATATTGCCCGAACATGTAACCGATCTCGCGCCCGCCAACGCCGATATCGCCCGCCGGCACATCGACATCGGCGCCGATGTGGCGATATAGTTCGGTCATGAACGATTGGCAGAAGCGCATGACTTCGTTGGATGATTTGCCCTTGGGGTTGAAGTTTGATCCGCCCTTGCCGCCGCCCATGGGAAGCCCGGTAAGGGCGTTCTTGAAGGTCTGTTCAAAGGCCAGGAATTTCAGCACGCTTTCGGTGACGCTGGGGTGAAAACGGATGCCGCCCTTGTAAGGTCCGATGGCGTTGTTGTTCTGCACCCGCCAGCCGCGCTGGACGCGGATATTGCCCTTGTCATCCTCCCAGCAGACCCGGAAGGAAATTACCCGGTCAGGCTCGGCGATGCGCCGCAAGATCTGCGCCTCGTGATATTTCACCTTGTCGGCCATGAAGCCGAAAATATCCTCGGCGACTTCGGTCACCGCCTGGACGAATTCCGGCTGGCCCGGATTGCGGCGCGTGACCCCGTCTACAAAGCGCGCCAGATCGACATGTTCGCTGTTTGCCATGATGGCCCCCCAAGACACATGAGACACCATCTATGTGGCGTTTTGACGCGACTCAGCGGAGCGTAACAGATTTTCAAGGCTTTGTTAGGGGGCGGGGTTTATGCCGCCGTCCAACCCCCATCGATGCTCAAATTCGCGCCCGTAATCTGTGCAGCCGCATCCGAACACAGATACAGCGCCAGCGCCGCGACCTGGTCGCTGGTGACGAACGCCTTGGTCGGCTGGGCTTCCAGCAGCACATCGTTGATCACTTGCTCACGCGTCAGGCCGCGCGCCGCCATCGTATCGGGGATTTGTTTTTCGACCAGCGGCGTCCAGACGTAACCGGGGCTGATGCAATTGACGGTGATGCCGTGGGTGGCGACTTCCAGCGCCGCTGTCTTGCTGAGCCCGACAAGGCCGTGCTTGGCGGTGACATAGGCCGATTTGAACGGGCTGGCGACCTTGCTATGGGCGCTGGCGGTGGAAATGATCCGCCCCCATTTCCTGGCCTTCATCTGCGGGATGACAGCGCGCATGGCATGGAACGCCGCCGACATATTGAGCGCGATGATCTGGTTCCATTTGTCGACCGGAAATTCATCGATCGGCGCGACATGCTGGATGCCGGCATTGTTGACCAGGATATCGACGCCGCCAAAGCGCGTCGCCGCATCGGCGAACATCGCCGCGATCGCGTCACCATCGGTCATGTCGGTGGGGGCATAAAACGCCGTCACCCCCAGTGCGGCCAACTTGGCACGTTCGGTTTCGATCGCCGCGGCATCGCCAAAGCCGTTGATGATGATGTTGGCACCGGCACCGGCCAGCACCGTTGCCATGGCAAGTCCGATACCGCTTGTCGAACCGGTTACCAATGCCGTCTTGCCGGCGAGCATTTTCGTCATGATTTTGGTCCTTCGCCATGGCCAGAGTCGGGCCCTGTCAGATCATAAACAACTGTTCCCAGTTGCAATGGTTGCGTCGCCCAGGCGGCATTTTGGACGGTGCGCAGCACATCATCGCGGCCGGCCAGCCAATGTTCGGCCATGGTGGCACGGCTGAATTCATAATCCTTCGCCTCCCCCTCCCAGGCCTTGTCGCGATAAATCATCTGCGCGATCGTCACGCGGTTTTCGCGCGCCACCTCGGCGAGCAGCCGGACATCCTCGCTGGCGCGCAGCTCAGGCGGCAGTTGTTCGACCAGCCGGTGAAACGCCATGCGCGCCTGGTTGAGCCGCATATTGGCATCGGTATTCTGCCGCGTCCGGCTGGAGAAACGAATGTCCTTCACGCGTTCCTCGGCCTCGCTGATCGTCTGCGGCAAGGGCCCTCGGGAGGGAAACAGATCGACCTGGAAAATCAGCAAATCGCTGTCCGCCTCCACCTCGAGCACATGATCGAGCGGGGTATTCGATACCAGCCCGCCGTCCCACCAATAATCGCCATCGATCTTGACCGGCGGAAAGCCCGGCGGCAACGCGCCCGAGGCCATGATGTGTTCCGGGCCAAGCCGCCCTTCATGATTGTCGAAATATTTGAAATTGCCGGTTTCGACATTGACGGCGCCGACCGAAAGCCGCACCGCGCCGCTGTTGAGCAAATCCCAATCGACCAGCCGTTCCAGCGTCGCCTTCAAGGGCGCTGTGTCATAATAGCCCAGCGGCCCTTTCAGCCAGGGCAGCACCGGCGGCCAGATCGGCTTGAAGAAGCCCGGCGCGCCCTGCGCCATCGTCATCGCCGCCGCCATCTGGTTCCACTGCCGGCGCACGCCATCGCCGAACATCGGCGCCGCCGCCGTCACCCCCGATGTCACCAACTCCCAGAATTCGGTCAGCCGCTTGACCCGCAAGCCCTCGGGATTACCGGCGATCAGCGCGCCGTTGATCGCGCCAATGGAGATGCCGGCAATCCAGTGCGGGCACAAATGCACCTCGGTCAGCGCCTCGAACACCCCGGCCTGATAACTGCCGAGCGCACCGCCGCCCTGCAGCACCAATACGCGCGTGGCCTCCGGCTTTGCCATCTATTCGACCTTCAACAGCTCGACATCAAAAATCAGTGTCGCGCCGGGCGGAATATCATCGCCGGCGCCGCGTTCGCCATAGCCGGCGCTGGCCGGAATCACCAAGGTCCGCTTGCCGCCGACCTTCATGCCGGCGACGCCCTCGTCCCAGCCCTGGATTACCTGGCCACCGCCCAGGATGAAGCCAAACGGCTCGCGGCGATCCAGCGACGAATCGAATTTCTTGCCGCGCTTGCCATCGGTGAACAGCCAGCCGGTGTAGTGGACCGTGACGAACTGGCCGGGCACGGCTTCGGCACCGGTGCCGATTGTGACATCGGTGATGCGCACGCCGCTTGGCAATACAACCGGAGCGGCAGCTGCGGCCATCGTCATGATGGCGGCGGCGGGGATAAGGCTGGGGTGCATGGTATCTCCTGAAGCAAGCCCGAGGCGGTGACGGAAAAAGCCGATGGTGCGGGTTTCGGCTTCTTTACCAGGGCCGCTTTCGGGCAGATGAATGGTCAGCACCGAATGCGGCGCGAGCCCGGTATTCGGCCGGGCATCACGATCGGCGAGGCTGATTTCCTCGAAGCGATCGCCGAATTCCTGCTTGTAGCGATTGAAGCGTGCATCGGGGACGAGCTTGTCCGAGGCATAGCGCAGCCCGAGCATCGTCAGGTCTTCATCGACAAAGCGCCGGCGCGCACAGGCAATCTCGGCCTCTGACGCATCGATGGCGCCGGTCCCCGCGCCGCGCAGCGGCAGCGACGGTTGTGACAGCACCGGCGCGATCACCGCCGGTTCGGTCATCATCGCCAGCGCAAAGCCGCCGGTAAAGCACATGCCGACCGCCCCCACCCCCGGCCCGCCGCATTCGGCATGAGCGTGCCGCGCCAGCGCCCGCAACCAATCGACGATGGGGCTGGATTTGCCCCCCGACCAGGTGTGAAATTCGCGGCGGATGCAGATGTTGCCGATGATCGTCTGCAGCGCATAAAGTTTGGAGGCTGGCTTCCCCGGCGTGCCGAACAGGCTGGGCATGAACACCGTCATCCCCGCCGCCACCAGCCGGTCGGCAAAATCGACAACCAGCGGATGCAGGCCGGGCACTTCATGGATAACGATCACCGCCGGGCCGGACCCGCGCCGATACACCGGCCGCGTCCAGGGCGCCGATGTGAAATCCGAAAGCTGATAGTCTGAAAGCGGCATGGCATCCCCCGATGATTGTGGGGGCACCTTAGCCGATCAAGGCAGCAGCGACAGCCTTTACCCCGGCGTCACCAGCGCCCAGCCTCCCGGTCGCCGCGCCAGCACGAAATGATGGTAGAGCAATGCCGCCGCCATCACGCCGATGACCAGCACTTCCCCCGGTCGCCCGGTATCGACATCGCGCCAGCCGAGCAGCGCCAGCCCGGCGGCGCCGGCAAAGCTGAGCATGTGGGTCAGCGGATAGAGGGGTGCGCGATAGGTGCCCGGCCCGCCGGTCAGCCCGCGCCGCCGACCGACCAGACCCGCCGTGTTGATCAGCAGCCAATTGACGATACCGCCCGCCGCCGCGATGATCACCAGCGCCCGCAGCCCAAGCAGGCAGAACCCCATCGCCGCCACCCCGACCACCAAAGTTGCCACCCAGGGCGAACCGAAACGCGGGTGGAGGCGCAGCAGCGCGGCATTGACCGGCGCCGGCCAGATCGCGTCACGCCCCGAGCTCCAGATCCAGCGGCCATAGCAGATGATGCCGGCCAGATTGGCGTTGAAGATGGCAGCGGCGATGCCCAGGCTGATGACCATCGCCAGCACCGGCGAGGCCCGCTGGGCGATAAAGGCGGCGAAGGGCGATTCGGCCGCCGCCATCGCCGCCAGATCGGGGCTGCCGATGACCAGCGCCAGCATCGGCAGCACCATGGTGGCGATGGCAATCAACGTGATGCGGATGACCAGCCGGCCGACCTGCGCCGGGCTGTGCAGTTCCTCGCCGAAATAGATCGCCTGGCCGGCGCCGCTGGTCGCCCAGGATGCCGCGGCAATCGCCACCGCCAGCGCACCCACGGACAGCGGATGCGTCGTACCGCCGGCAAAGCCCATCGGCGCCAGCAGCACATGGCCCAGCCCGCGCACCGGTTCGGCAAAACCGAGCAGCGACACCAGCGCCAGCGCCGCCAGTTCGATCCCGAGGAAAATACCGGTGATGATGGCCCCGGTGCGCACATTCAGCATGGCGAGCAGCGACGACAGCGCCAGCGCGGCGATTGCCACCGGCACCGGCGCCACCCCCGGCAGAACACCGCGCAGATACAGCGCGATGCCCGAGGCGGTAATGGCGAGGAACACCGGCGTCGACAGCATCGTCATGCCAAACTGCACAAAGCCCCAGCGCGGCCCCAGCACATGGCCGACCATGGCATAATCACCGCCGGCAAAGGGGAAGGACGATCCGACCTCGGCCTGGGCAAAGGTGAAGACCAATGTCAGCAGCCCGCCAAGCAGAAAGGCCAGCGCCGCGCCGCTGCCAGCCTGGTGGACGATATCGGCCCCGGCAATGAACACCGAAGCAGCGGGGGACAGCACCGACAGGGTGAGCATCGCCACCGCCAACGGCCCCAAATCCCGCCGCAGGCGCGGCGCCGCGGCGGCCTGTGGATCCTGCATGAAAAAGCCCCCCCGTTCCGCGCAAACCTATCGGGCACGGCGCGCAACGTCACGTCCGAAATCCGCGCGCGCCGCGCACCCGGAACGCCTAGAACAAGCGCATGACCATCCGCCCGCCCCCGCCGTCTCCCGTTCCGCCCGCGGGCGAGGTCGGGGATGGGTTCGCCGCGCCGCCGGAACCGCCTTTGACGCCGCTCAACCACCACGACCTTGACAACCAGGGCTGGACCATCCTGCCCGCCCTGCTGTCCCCCGCCGACTGCGCCGCGCTCGCTGCGCGCTATGACCAGCAAACCGGCTTCCGCTCTCACATCATCATGGCGCAGCACGGCTATGGCCGCGGCGAATATCGCTATTTCGCCTATCCGCTGCCCGATCTGGTCGCGGGCCTGCGCCGCCGCCTCTATGCGGCGCTGGTGCCGGTCGCCAATCGCTGGCACGAACGGCTGGGCAACCCGGTGCGCTTTCCGGCGGACCATGAAGATTTTCGCGCTCGTTGCCATGCCGCCGGCCAGGCGCGGCCGACGCCGCTGCTGCTGCGCTATGGCCCCGGCGACTATAACTGCCTGCACCAGGACCTCTATGGTGCTCATGTCTTCCCTTTGCAGGTCGCGGTGCTGCTCGATGCGCCGGGGGCGGATTTCAGCGGCGGCGATTTCATCCTGACCGAACAGCGGCCACGACGGCAGTCCCGCGCCGATGTCGTGCCACTGGGCCGAGGCGAGGCGGTGGTGTTTGCCGTCAACCACCGCCCGGTCAGCGGATCACGCGGCGATTATCGCGTCGCCATGCGCCACGGGGTTGGCACGCTGCGATCGGGCCGGCGGCATACGCTGGGCATCATCTTCCACGATGCCGCATAGGGGCATTTACCCATCGAACTGCACCCGGTCGCGGCCATCCTGCTTGGCGCGGTACATGGCGCGATCGGCCGCCGACAGCCCGGTGGCGACCGACAGGCCGGCACCGCCCGTCACACCGACGCTGACGGTCAACGCCATGACCTCTTCGCCGGCGCCGGCGATAGCGAGCCCTGCCACGGCGCGGCGAATGGCCTCCGCCATTTCCAGCGCGCCGGTCGCCCCGGCCGCCGGCAGGAACACGGCAAACTCCTCACCGCCGATGCGGCCGACGAGATTGTCGGGGCCGATGGTCCGCGTCAGCGCCGCCGCCACCGCCGCAATCGCAGTATCGCCCAGGGCATGGCCGTGGCGATCATTGATGTCCTTGAAGCGATCGATATCGACGACAAGGAACCAGCCGGGGCGTTGATCGTGCAGCGCCGCCACCCTGGCGTCAAAGGCAGCGCGGTTGGCTACGCCGGTCAGGTGATCGGTCTCGGCCGCGTGCTTGACCGCCTGATAGGCCGCGTTCAATTCCGCATTCAGCCGGCGAATGTACTCTGCCTGGCGCCCCAGCAGCCAGGATACCGGCGCCGAAATCACCACGGGGATTATCCCGGCGACAATCCACCAGTGCAGGGGTACCGGCTCGATGCCGGGGATGCTGGACACGACAGCCATGATCAACATCGTCGCCGCAAAGGACGAAAATGCCACCAGGGCAATTTTCAAATTGGCCGGCATGGCGATTACATGTCCCCCCAGACAGCAATTGCGCAAACACGTTAAGAAATGGTGGGCCCAGCGGGATTCGAACCCGCGACCTAGCGCTTAAAAGGCGCGCGCTCTACCGATTGAGCTATGGGCCCGCACGTCAAACAACGTGGACGCGGCCCTTAGGACGCATTGCCCGCGCGCGCAACTGCCTGACGGTCGCATGCAGCCGCGGGTGGCGCCAATCCGGTGCGATTTCGACCAGCGGATCGAGAACGAACCGCCGCAGGTGCAGGCGCGGGTGCGGCACCTGAAGTGCCTTTTGGCGAAGCACCACGCTCCCGGCGCCGATGATATCGAGATCGAGCACCCGGTCTCCCCAGCGCCGGCTGCCGCGCCGGCCGAACGCTGCCTCGATGGCCTTGAGGCGGGCCAGAACCACCGGCAACGGCAGCGTCGATTCGACTGCGACGGTGGCATTGGCAAAGCGGCGTCCCCCCGGCCCCAGCGGTGCCGTGGCGCGGATGGCGGATGACGCCGTCACCCGCAGGCCCGCCGCCGTCATCGCCGCCATGGCCGCCCGCACGACGTTTTCGGGCACGCCATGGCGGCCATGGCGGCGATTGGACCCGATGGCGATAAGGATGGTTGTTTCCACGGCCCGCCAGCGCCTACACGCTGGCGTCATGGAAATCGATGCTGCGCCGATAACTGCCGATACGCTGCCCTGGCCGGGCTATTCCCCCCAACCCGGCGATGCGCCGCGCGATTGCCCGCTTTGCCCGCGGCTGGTTGCGTTTCGGGAGGAGGCGCGAACACGCCATCCCGACTGGTGGAATGCGCCGGTGCCGGGCTTTGGCGATCCCGATGCCTGGCTGGCGATTGCCGGCCTGGCGCCGGGCATGCAGGGCGCCAACCGCACCGGGCGGCCGTTCACCGGTGATTGGGCCGGGCTGCTGCTGTTCGAAACGCTGGCCAAATTCGGCTTCACCACCGGCGTTTATGACGCGCGCAACGACGATGGCCTGGGCCTGACCGGTGCCATCATCACCAACGCCGTGCGCTGCGTGCCGCCGCAGAACAAGCCGCTGCCCGAGGAAATCAAGACCTGCCGGCCATTCCTGATCGAACGCCTGCAAACCCTGCCCAACCTCAAGGTCGTCATCGCGCTCGGCCAGATCGCCCATCAATCGACGATCAAGGCGCTGGGCGGCAAATTACCCAAGCATCCCTTCGGCCATGGCAATGTCCATAACCTGCACAACAGCAAATTCAGCGGCCCGGTGCTGATCGACAGCTATCATTGCAGCCGGTACAATACCAACACCGGCCGGTTGACGACGGCGATGTTCGAAGCGGTGTTCGAAGCGGCGCTCGCGCACCGGTGAGCTTTGCCATCGTCGATCTGGTCCAGGGCAGCGCTGACTGGCTGCGCTGGCGCCACGATGGCATCGGCGCCTCGGATGCCGCCGCGCTGATGGGGCAGAACCCCTGGCGCAGCCCGCAGGCGCTGTTCGCCGAAAAGGTCGCGCCGCCGCGCTATGGTGCCGGCCGCCGCGAACGCCCGCTGGCGGCGGTAGCCGATCTGTTCGGGGCAACGCCGGTGCGGGAGGATGGCGGCCTGGAAGCCCAGGCGCGCCGCCTTTATCGCCAGCAGCATGGCAGTGCCGTCGCGCCGATCTGCCTCGTATCGACCGAACGGCCCTGGCAGCGCGCCAGCCTCGACGGTGCCGACCTTGCCGCCGGGCGCTTGCTCGAAATCAAATGCGGCAGCGCCACCTATGCGGCGGTTGCCAAATCCGGCCGGGTGCCCGGCCATTACATCGGGCAATTGCAGCAGACGCTGGCGGTAACGGGCTTCGACGCCATCGACTTCTGGGTCTGGCTGCCCGGCCGGCCGCCATTGCTGATTACCGAGCGGCGCGATGAGGTGTATATTGCCGAATTGAACGAGCGCGGCGCGGCGTTCTGGGCGCGGGTCATGGCAGCTCGGCGCTGACCCTTCAGATATCCGCCGCCAGCCGCCCGTAAAGCTCAGGCCGGCGATCTCGGAAAAAACCGAATGCCGCGCGATGCTTCGCCGCCAGGTCCAGATCGAAGGTCGCCATCACCCGCCCTTCCGCCTTTTCATCGAGTTCCGACACAATATCCCCGCGCTGGTCGGCGATGAAGCTGGTGCCGTAGAAATCCTGTTCGTGCGGCGTGCCGGCTTCCTCCACGCCGATGCGGTTGCACGCCACCACCGGCACGACGTTCGACACCGCATGGCCCTGCATCGCCCGGCGCCACATCCGCCGCGTATCGAGCAGCGGATCATGCGGTTCGCTGCCGATGGCGGTGGGGAACATCAGCACTTCGGCGCCCTGCAGCATCATGT
>JANYCM010000087.1 GCA_025360285.1 Sphingomonadales bacterium | reverse complement strand
TGCTCGATTCGGCCGGCAAGGTGCTGGCCAAGGGCAGTTCGACGATCCGCCTGCTCGATACCGGCCGGGTGGCGGCGATGACCGGGGGGTGAGGCCCTTCGACTCCCTCCCTCTTTGTGGGGAGGGAGTTTAACTCAACTTAACGGCAATCGAGTCTGGAGGCCTTGAACCAAGGCGGGGCGCCGGCATTTGCGGCTGTCCTACACGCGCCGTTTGTGCCACACTCCCACGCATCAGCTCTTTGACATCACGAATCCACAGAACGCGGCAACACGCTACAATTGCTGGCAAATCCTACAAAAAAACATCCTGCACCAGCAAATCCCGCAAAAGTCCCGCACCCAGGATCGGTGTGACTTTTGGGACTTTTGATGGATTGCGCCGCCCGCCGCAGCGGCGCCGTCCCCTCACATCGGCGGCGCCACGCCATTGGTGCCCAGGGTGACGCGATTGGCCACCAGCTTGTCCCCCGGCATGGGCTGGACAATGACAAACACCGGCACGCCGGGCGCCAACTGGCCGAGCTGCGCCGGGGCAAAGGCGACGATCGGCACGGTTTCGGGCACCAGCACCTGTTGCGTGCCGCCCTGATAATCGACGGTCAGCAAGCGGCCCTTGGCCTTCGCCTTGGCCTTGCCCTGTTCGCTGACGGCCCCGACATTGCCATTGGTCATCGAACTTTTCTTGGTCAGGTCCCAGGCCCGGTGGCCATCCCCCGTGCCGCGCATCGCTTCGGGGAAGACATGCACCTCCAGCGCCCGCAACACGCCATCCTTGCCGGCCTCGGCGGCGGTGCCGATGTAACTGCCGGGCTTGATCGCATCGATCGGGATGATGGTGACAGTGGCGGCCTGGGCATCCGGCGTCAGGGTGATCGTCACCGCCTTGCCGCCGCGGTCCTTCACCACCAGCGCCGGCGCCGCATAGCTGATGACGGTGCCGCGGATGATCATCGGCCCGCTGGCCATCGCCGAGGATTTAAGCGCGGCGCTGGCAGCCACCGGCGTCAGGGCGAGCAACATGGCAGCAGCAAGAGCGATTTTCATGGACGATCCTTACCCGAAATTTTGAAGATCATAGCGCCGGCGCGCCAGAAAGCCATGGCCCCGCAATCACGCCATGCGGTGCAGCGCGCATAATTTATTGCCGGCCGGATCACGCAGATAGGCGAGATACAGCGCGCCCATGGCGCCTTCCCGAACGCCGGGCGGGTCTTCACACGCGGTTCCACCATTGGCGACACCGGCGTCATGCCAGGCAGCCGCCGCTTCGGGCGAAGCCGCGGCGAAACCGATGGTGGCGCCATTGGCATGGCAGGCGGGTTCCCCATTGATCGGCGTCGAAATGGCAAAGATGCCGCTTGGCGCCATCCAGAACACCCGGCCCTTGTCATCAGCCCGGCCGGGGCCAAAGCCCAGGGCACCAAGGGTTGCGTCGTAAAATGCCTTTGACGCGACAAGGTCATTGGCACCGACCATGATGTGGCTGAACATAGTTCGTCTCCCCTTTTCAACCGCGCCATGCCATGCGCTGCCCGCCACTGTCGAGCCTGTGGCTTATGGGAGCCGCATCAGTCCAGATTGGGCCGGCACCAGGTTTCTGCCTGTTCCAGGCTGATGCCGCGCCGATCGGCATAATCAGCGAGCTGGTCCCGGCCGATGCGCGCCACGCCAAAATAGCTGGCTTCAGGATGGGCGAAATAGAAACCCGAGACGCTCGCCGTCGGCAGCATGGCAAAGCTTTCGGTGAGGGTAATGCCCGTGCGGTCCGTCGTCTGCATCAGGTCGAACAGGATCGCCTTCAGACTATGTTCGGGGCAGGCCGGATAGCCCGGCGCCGGGCGGATGCCCTTGTAGCGTTCGCGGATCAGATCGTCATTGGATTGCTGCGGCCCGGTCTCATAACCCCAGATGGTGCGGCGGACGCGTTCATGCAGAAATTCGGCAAAGGCTTCGGCCAGCCGGTCGGCAAGGGCCTTGAGCAAAATGTCCTGATAATCGTCATGCTGGGCCTTGAAGCGCGCCAGATGCGCCTCGATACCGTCACCGGCGGTGACGGCGAAACCACCGAGCCAGTCGCCATCGGGCGAAATGAAATCGGCGAGGCAGGAGTTCGGCCGGCCCTCCCGTTTGGCGATCTGCTGGCGCAGGAAAGGAAAGCGGGCGAGTTCTTCGGCCCTGTTGTCGCCTTCGAAAACGACGATATCATCACCTTCGCGCCGCGCCGGCCAGATGGCAACGACAGCGCGGGGTGTCAGCCAGTTTTCGGCGACAATCTGGCCCAGCATCTTTTGCGCATCGGCGAACAGATTGCTGGCACTTTCGCCGACGATCTTGTCGGTGAGGATCGCCGGATATTGGCCCGCCAGCTCCCAGGCCTGAAAGAACGGCGTCCAGTCGATATAGGGGATCAGGTCGGCAACGGTCACATCGTCCACCACCTGCACCCCGGTAAACGCCGGGCGGATCGGCGGATACGCCGCAAAATCAGGCGTATAGGCATTGGCCCGCGCCGCTTCCAGCGAGACCAAAGCCGATTGGCCGCTGTTGGCCCGCTTGACGCGAATATCTTCATATTCACGCGCCGTTGCCGCCACCAGTTCGTCCTTCAGCGTGTCGCTGACCATTGTGCCCGCCACACCCACGGCGCGGCTAGCATCGAGAACATGGATGACGGGGCCGGCATAGGCCGGGGCAATGCGCAGCGCGGTATGGACACGGCTGGTGGTGGCCCCGCCGATCAGCAGCGGCATGGTCATGCCGGCGCGCTGCATCTCAGCCGCCACGGTCACCATCTCGTCGAGAGACGGGGTGATCAGGCCGGACAGCCCGATCATGTCGGCGCCTTCATCATTGGCGGCCTTCAGGATAGTCTGGAAGGGCACCATCACGCCCAGATCGACAACCTCGAAATTGTTGCACTGGAGCACGACGCCAACGATATTCTTGCCGATATCATGCACATCGCCCTTGACCGTCGCCATGACGATCTTGCCCTTGGACGATGATCCGGCGGATTTTTCGGCTTCAATATAGGGCAGCAGATGCGCCACTGCCTTCTTCATTACCCGCGCCGATTTGACCACCTGGGGCAGGAACATCTTGCCCTGCCCGAACAGGTCACCAACGACATTCATGCCGTCCATCAGCGGCCCTTCGATCACGTCGATCGGGCGGCCACCGCTGTTGAAGGCGAGCAGCCGGGCTTCCTCGGTATCCTCAACGACAAAACTGTCGAGGCCCTTGACCAGCGCATGTTCCAGCCGTTTCGACACCGGCAGCAGCCGCCATTCGTCCGTGGCCTTTTCAATCGCCTTGCCATCGCCTCTGTATTTGTCGGCGATGGCGAGAAGCCGGTCGGTGGCGTCGTCACGGCGGTTGAGGACGACATCCTCACACGCCTCACGCAACTCCTCGGGGATAGCATCATAGACATCCAATTGTCCGGCGTTGACGATGCCCATGTCCATGCCGGCACGGATGGCGTGAAGCAGAAACACCGAATGCATCGCCCGGCGCACCGGTTCATTGCCGCGGAATGAGAAGCTGAGGTTCGATACGCCGCCTGAAATATGGGCATGGGGACAGCGACGCCGGATCTCGGCGGTCGCGGCGATAAAGTCATTGCCGTAACTGTTATGTTCCTCGATCCCTGTCGCCACGGCAAAGATATTGGGATCGAAAATGATATCCGCCGGCTCGAAGCCGATGCCGGTGAGCAATTTATAGGCACGCTCGCAAATCTCGACTTTGCGCTGCGCCGTGTCAGCCTGGCCCTTTTCATCAAACGCCATGACGACGGCGGCCGCGCCATAGCGCATGACCTTGCGGGCGCTTTCCAGAAACGGCGCCTCGCCTTCCTTCAGGCTGATCGAATTGACGATGCCCTTGCCGGCGAGGCACTTCAGCCCGGCTTCGATGACGCTCCATTTCGATGAGTCGACCATCACCGGCACCCGCGCGATATCGGGTTCGGCGGCGATCAGCTTCAGGAAGGTGACCATGGCGAATTCGCTGTCGAGCAGTCCTTCGTCCATGTTGACATCGATGATCTGGGCGCCGTTTTCGACCTGGTTGCGCGCCACTTCGACAGCGGCGGCATAATCGCCGCCCAGGATCAATTTCTTGAAGGCGGCCGAACCGGTGACGTTGGTGCGTTCGCCGATGTTGATGAAAGACGCGATGGCCGAAGGTTCAGGCTGCAAAGGAAAACGCCTCCAGACCGGACAGCCGCAGCGCTGGGGTTTCAATCGGCACCACCCGCGGTGTCTTGCCGGCCACGGCGCGCGCCATGGCTGCGATATGGGCCGGCGTCGTGCCACAACAGCCGCCGATGATGTTGATCAGCCCTTCATCGGCCCAGCCACCGACCAGGCCACCAGTTGTCTCAGGCGCCTCGTCATAGGCGCCGAGATCATTGGGCAGGCCGGCGTTGGGATAGACCTGGATCAGCGTATCGGCCGCGCGCGCCAGCGCCGTGACATAGGGGCGAAGCTCGGTAGCCCCGAAGGAACAGTTCAGCCCGACCGACAGCGGCTTCACATGGCGGATCGAGTGCCAGAAGGCCTCTACTGTCTGCCCTGACAGGTTGCGGCCGGAAAGGTCGGTCAGCGTCATCGACAGCATCACCGGCAGCTCGCGGCCCAGCGCTTCGCCAGCTTCGGCGGCGGCAAAGGCAGCGGCCTTGGCATTCAATGTGTCGAAGACGGTTTCGATCAGGATGATATCGACCCCGCCTTCAACCAGCGCGTCAATCTGCTCGCGATAGACGGCCTTTACACCATCGAAATCGACTTCGCGATAACCAGGATCGGAGACGCGCGGGCTGAGCGACAGCGTCTTGTTGGTCGGCCCCAGCGAGCCGGCGACAAAGCGCGGCAGGCCATCGGCGGCGGTGGCGCGGTCGGCGCAGCCACGAGTGATGCGGGCGGCGGCGCGGTTGATGTCGCCGACCAGGTGCTCGGCGCCATAATCAGCCTGGGAAATGCGATTGGCGTTGAAGGTGTTGGTCGCCAGGATGACGGCGCCGGCGGCGATGTATTGGTCGCAAACCCCGGCGATGGCATCGGGCCGCGTCAGGTTCAACAGGTCGTTGTTGCCCTTCTGGTCCATCGGCAAAGCGAGCTCGCCGCGATAATCCGCTTCGGTCAGCCCCAGCCCCTGGATGGCGGTGCCATAGGGGCCATCCTTGACCAGAATGCGTTTGGCGGCTTCGGCGCGCAAAGTGTCGGCTATGGTCATGCGGCAAGTTCCCGTGCGGCCGGACGAACGCCGAGCATATGGCAGATCGCATAGGCCAGTTCAGCCCGGTTGAGCGTATAGAAATGGAAGTGCCGCACGCCGCCGGCATATAGTTGCCGACATTGTTCGGCGGCGACACTAGCCGCCACCAGCTGCCGCGCCGCGGGCTTGTCATCCAGCCCGTCAAACAACTTCGCCATCCAGCCCGGCACAACCGTTCCGCATGGTCCGGCCATGCGCTGCAGATTGGCAAAATTCGTCACCGGCAATATGCCCGGCACGATTTCAGCGCCGATCCCGGCGGCGGCGGCGCTGTCGCGAAACCGCAGGAAGGTTTCGGGTTCAAAGAAAAATTGCGTGATGCCGCGGCTGGCCCCCGCATCAAGCTTGGCCTTGAAAGCATCAAGATCGGCGGCCGCACTGCGCGCTTCGGGATGGACTTCAGGATAGGCACTGACCGAAATTTCAAAATCATGCCGGCGCTTCAACCCGGTCACCAGATCGGCGGCGCTGGCATAACCATCCGGCTGCGCTTCGAACCGGGCACCTTTTGCCGGCGGATCACCGCGAAGTGCGACGATATGGCGAACCCCGACCTGCCAATAGGCATCGGCAATCGCATCGATCTCGCCGCGGCTGGCATTCACGCAGGTCAGGTGCGCTGCGGCCGGAATGTTGGTCTCGCGGACGATACGTGCCACCACATCATGCGTGCGCTCCCGCGTCGAACCGCCGGCGCCATAGGTCACTGAAACGAACCGGGGCGCCAGCGGCGCCAGCGTTTCGATCGAATCCCACAGGGTTGTTTCCATCGCCGGTGTCTTGGGCGGGAAAAATTCGAAACTGACTTCGATATCGCCGGGCAGATCAGCAAACATCGGTTGCGGGACGTCCGTCATGCTGCCTGCCTTTCACCGATCAGGTTGCGGGTGGCGACGGGAGGTTTGACCCCCAGCCACAGTGTGACGCCCAAGGCATCGGGTGCCGGCAGCCGCGCCGCCACATCAGCCGCCAGCCCCGCAGCCACCATCCATTCGATCGGCTGAGCATCGGCAAAGCCCAGGCGGACATGGCGTTGTTGCAGGCGCAATTCCTCGCGGCCATGCGGCATGAAATCGATCAGCAACAGCCGACCACCAGGCGCCAGCACACGCGCGGCCTCGGCAATTACCGCAGCCGGATCATCGGCAAAGTGCAGCACCTGGTGCAGCACCACCGTATCGACGCTGTTATCACCCGACGGCAGGGCATACATGTCGCCGTGACGCACCTCGGCATGGGCCAGGCCCGCTGCTTCGATGCGTCCGCGTGCCAACCGCAGCATTTCCGGGCTGCGGTCGATTCCCAGCGCCGCCGCCGCATCACGCCCCAGCAATTCAACCATCCGTCCTGTGCCAGTACCGACATCGATCAATCGCCCCAGCGGCCGCCCGGCGAGAGCAGCAACAATAGCGGCCTCAATATCGGCGGCAGCGACAAATGCCGAGCGCTCGCGATCCCAATCAGCGGCATGGGCGGCAAACCAGGCATCGGCCGCGGCGGCACGTTCGGCCCGCACAGCCGCCAGCATGGCCTGATCAGCAGCGCCGGCAACCGGTGCCAGCGCATCGATTGCGGCAAGCACCGGCGCGGCGATCGCGGTTTGGCCCAGACGCACGAACACCCAGGCACCTTCCTTCGCACGCCGCACCAGCCCAGCATCGGCCAGGATACGGATATGCCGCGATACCCTTGGCTGGCTTTGCCCAAGGACCGCCGCCAGTTCCCCGACCGACAATTCCATGCGCCGCACCAACAGCAGGATGCGTACCCGGCTGGGGTCCGCCAACGCCCTGATGATGGTGAGCAGATCTTGCATCTTGCGGTGGGATATAAAGATATCTTTATATGGGTCAAGCGGCGTCGCAGGCCCGACGCCGCTCTGCAATTCGCACTTGCCGCCATCTGACGGCTGTGCGAGCCACAGGGAATTGTCCCGAGGTTGAATTCATGCGTCCCACTTATCGCCCGCGCCATGTTCTGCTGATCAACAGCCTGTTGGCGCTGACGATACTGGCAGGCTGCGCGACGCCCCGGGCTGGCGATTACAAGGTGGCAGAGGCCGATCGCTGGGAAGCCTCGAACCGCAAAATCTATGCGTTCAACAAGAAGATCGACAAATATGCGCTGAAACCGGTGGCCAATGCCTATCGCGCCGTCGTGCCCACCGCCGGACGCCACGGCATTACCAATGCGCTGAACAATTATGGCGAGCCGCTGAATTTTCTCAACGCCGTTTTGCAGGGCAAGATCAAACAGGCCTTCCGCAGCGTCGATCGCTTTTTCCTGAACACAACGCTGGGTATCGGCGGCGTGGCTGACGTGGCGACTGATCTGGGTCGGCCCGAAGAGCCCGAGGATTGGGGCCAGACCTTTGCCGTATGGGGCATCAAGTCCGGCCCCTATGTCATGCTGCCGTTCTTTGGACCATCGACGCTGCGTGATGGTTTCGGCCTGGGCTTTGATTTCTTTGCCCACCCATCGGATTACGCCCGCAATGCCGCGCTGCACCCGCCCCTGCTCTACAAGGCCGGACAGATTTCGCTGCGCATCGTCAACCTGCGTGCCCGGCTGATAGATGAAGGCGGCGACAGCCTGCTTGCCGGCAGCCTGGATGAATATGCGCTGGTGCGGTCGGCCTATCTGCAGCGCCGGCGCGATCAGATCTGGAATGGCAACGCCCCGATCGATCCCGCCGATGACGGCAGCGACGCGCCTGCCCCAGCGCCTACCCCCGTTCCAACCATACCGAAATAGCCATCATGCGCCGCGTTGCCCTCGCGCTTGCCCTGCTGCTCACCGCCTGTGGCAGCAATCCTGACGCCGCCAAAAGCGATGGTGAAGCACGGGTCGCCGCCAAGGCGGTGGCGGATGTCGATGCCGCCCGCGCCGAAGCCAACGCGCCGGCAGTCGGGACCGAGGCGACCAAGTAAGTCCTTCTTATAAAATACAAAAGGGGCCGCGACTGGTGTCGCGGCCCCGATTGTTTGTGCCTGGTGGAACGGACTTAGAAGTCCATGCCGCCCATGCCGCCCATGCCGCCGCCGGGCATGCCGCCGCCGCCGCCCTTGTCATCGGCGGGCATTTCGGTGATCGCGGCTTCCGTCGTGATCAACAGCGAGGCCACCGAAGCGGCATCCTGCAGCGCCGTGCGGACGACCTTGGTCGGATCGATGACGCCGGCCAGCACGAGGTTTTCATAAACATCGGTCTGCGCGTTGAAGCCGATCTTGTCGTCGCCGCCTTCGAGCAGCTTGCCCGAGACAACAGCGCCATCATGGCCCGCGTTCGACGCGATCTGGCGGACCGGGGCGAACAACGCGCGGCGGATGATATCGATACCGCGGGTCTGGTCGTCATTGGCGCCCTTCAGGCCTTCGAGAGCCTTGGTGGCATAGAGCAATGCCGTACCGCCACCGGGGACGATGCCTTCTTCAACGGCAGCGCGGGTGGCGTGCAGGGCATCGTCAACGCGATCCTTGCGTTCCTTGACTTCAACTTCGGTCGAACCGCCGACCTTGAGGACGGCAACACCGCCGGCGAGCTTGGCAAGGCGCTCCTGGAGCTTTTCCTTGTCATAGTCGCTGGTGGTGATTTCGATCTGCGCGCGGATCTGTTCGACGCGGCCCTTGATCGAATCGGCTTCACCCAGACCATCGATGATCGTGGTATTGTCCTTGTCGATGGTGACGCGCTTGGCCTGGCCGAGCATCGGCAGGGTGACGTTTTCCAGCTTGATGCCGAGGTCTTCCGAAATCATCTCGCCCTTCGTAAGGACGGCGATGTCTTCCAGCATGGCCTTGCGGCGACCACCGAAGCCCGGTGCCTTGACGGCGGCGACCTTGAGGCCACCGCGCAGCTTGTTGACCACCAAAGTCGCCAGCGCTTCGCCTTCGACGTCTTCAGCAATGATCAGCAGCGGGCGGCCCGACTGGACAACGGCTTCGAGCACCGGCAGCAACGCCTGGAGGTTCGACAGCTTCTTTTCATGGATCAGGATATAGGGCGATTCCAATTCGACCTGCATCTTTTCCGGATTGGTAATGAAGTAAGGCGACAGATAACCACGATCGAACTGCATGCCTTCAACGACATCCAGTTCGGATTCCATACCCTTGGCTTCTTCGACGGTGATGACGCCTTCCTTGCCGACCTTTTCCATGGCCTTGGCAATCATGTTGCCAATTTCGCTCTCGCCATTTGCCGAGATCGTACCGACCTGGGCGATTTCGGCGGTGCCGGCGACCGGCTTCGAACGCGCTTTAAGATCAGCAACGACCTTGCCAACGGCGAGATCGATACCGCGCTTCAGATCCATCGGGTTCATGCCGGCGGCAACCGACTTCATGCCTTCGCGCACAATGGCCTGGGCCAGCACGGTGGCGGTGGTGGTGCCATCGCCGGCAATGTCATTGGTCTTGGAAGCAACTTCGCGGACCATCTGCGCGCCCAGGTTTTCGAACTTGTCCTTCAGTTCGATTTCCTTGGCGACGGTGACGCCGTCCTTGGTGATGCGCGGGGCACCGAACGACTTTTCGATGACGACATTGCGGCCCTTGGGACCCAGCGTCACCTTGACCGCATCGGCGAGGATATCGACGCCGCGCAGAATGCGCTCACGCGCGTCGCGGCCGAATTTTACGTCTTTGGCTGCCATGTTATTTTCCTTATTTTCCTGTTTCGGACGATTTTTCAGACATGAGCCGGGCTAACCCGGCTCGTCGGCGTCAGCCGAGAATGCCCAAAATGTCGCTTTCCTTCATGATGATCAGGTCTTCGCCGCCAACCTTGACGCGTCGCCTTAATAGGCGGACAGCGCAACTGGCATTCACGGTTCGAGAGTGCCAAGACCACGCGGCAG
>JANYCM010000061.1 GCA_025360285.1 Sphingomonadales bacterium | reverse complement strand
CTCGATCTGGCGGATGCGTTCGCGGGTGACGCTGAACTGCTGGCCGACTTCTTCCAGTGTGTGATCGGTGTTCATGCCGATGCCGAAGCGCATGCGCAGAACGCGTTCCTCACGCGGTGTCAGGCTGGCCAGCACGCGGGTGATGGTTTCCTTCAAATTGGCATGGATGGCGGCATCGACGGGGATGACGGCATTCTTGTCCTCGATGAAGTCACCCAGGTGGGAATCTTCCTCGTCACCGATCGGCGTTTCCAGGCTGATCGGTTCCTTGGCGATCTTCATCACCTTGCGGACCTTTTCGAGCGGCATCGACAGGCGCTCGGCAAGTTCCTCGGGCGTCGGTTCGCGGCCGATTTCGTGCAAAATCTGCCGGCTGGTGCGGACCAGCTTGTTGATAGTTTCGATCATGTGTACCGGGATGCGGATGGTCCGCGCCTGGTCGGCAATGCTGCGGGTGATGGCCTGGCGGATCCACCAGGTCGCATAAGTGCTGAATTTATAGCCGCGGCGATATTCGAATTTGTCGACCGCTTTCATCAGGCCGATATTACCTTCTTGAATAAGATCAAGGAATTGCAGGCCGCGATTGGTGTATTTCTTGGCGATGGAGATAACGAGGCGCAGGTTCGCCTCGACCATTTCCTTCTTGGCGATCCGGGCTTCGCGCTCACCTTTTTGCACCATATTGGTGATACGGCGGAATTCGCCCAGCTCGACACCGGTAGCATCGGCAATGCTGGCGATTTCACGGCGGATGGTTTCGACCGTCTCGCCTTCCGTATTGGCAAAGGCCGCCCATTTCTTGTCGATGGTGGCGACGCGTGCCAGCCAGCCATCATCCAGCTCATTCCCCATATAATCGTCGAGGAAGGCCTTGCGGTTGATCTTGTGGCGATCGGCGAGCTTCATCATCTGCGACCCCAGCGTCAGCAGGCGGCGGTTCTGGGTATAGAGCTGGTCCACCAGAAGCTCGATCTTGCCATTGTTGAAATGGATCGACTGGACGCTGCGGGTCAGCTCCTCGCGCAGTTTCTGGTACTTGCGTTCATCGGCGGCCGGAAAGGCGGTGTTGGCATTGAGCGCCGTCAGCCGGGTTTCCTGCAATTTCAGGAACTTCTTGTAGGTCGCGGTGATTTCGGCGAACTTTTCCAGCGCGGCGGGCTTGAGCACTTCCTCCATCGCTGCGAGCGACAGGGTGGTGTCTTCTTCGTCATCATCGGGAATCGCCGGCTTGCCATCGGGCCGCATACGGCGTTCGGTCATGCCATCTTCTTCGTCGGGGGCGGCGGCCTCCTCGGCGGGTTCCTCGTCATCCTTGAACTGGACGGTGGGCAGATCGCTGCCTTCCTTCGACGGATCGGCCTCCGCATCGACGGCCGCCTCCGCCGGATCCTTGGCGAGCATGGCTTCGAGATCGAGAATCTCGCGCAGCTGCATGCGGCCTTCGTTCAGCGCGTTCGACCATTCGATCATCGCGGTGAAGGTCATCGGGCTTTCGCACAGCCCGGCGATCATGGTGTTGCGGCCTGCTTCGATACGCTTGGCAATGGCGATTTCGCCTTCGCGGCTGAGCAGTTCGACGGCGCCCATTTCGCGCAGATACATGCGTACCGGATCATCGGTACGATCCAGCGGTGCCTTGACGACGGCAACAGCGGGGGCGGTGCCCAGATCGCCTTCAACGGCTTCGGGCTCTTCCTCGTCCTCATCGGCGGCGCGCGCCGGTTCGGCGCCATCATCGGCGGGTTCATCATTTTCGATGATGTTGATGCCCATTTCGGACAGGGCGGCCATGACGTCCTCGATCTGCTCGCTGGACATCTGGTCCTGCGGCAGCGCCTCGTTCAGCTCGTCATAGGTGATGTAGCCGCGCTTTTTGGCACGGGCGAGCAGCTTCTTGACCGAAGCCTCGTTGAGGTCCAGCAGCGGGGCGTCTTTGGTATCGACTCCCTCGGCTTCGGAGCCATTGCCGGTGCCATTCGCTTTTGCCATGCCGGTTGTTCCCTTGAATCTGTTCCCGGCACCAGCGCTTGCGCCCGCCGGCACCTGTCGTTTTGAAAGATCGAATCGCAGCGCTTTAATCGTCGCGCAGTGATTCCGCCAGTCGCATCATCGCGGCATCGATTTCAACTCGTTCGGCGAGCAGGGCTCGTTGCCGGTCGAATGCCTCGGCATCCAGGCTGGAACGCAGCTGCGCCGTGGCATTTGCCAGTTCGCTGTCGATGCGCACCCTCGCCGTTATCGAATCGATCAACACGCCAAAATCCCGGGCGGCCGCCGCCTTGAACACCGCCTCGGCCTGCGCCATCTCGGCGGCATGGCCGGCGAGCAGCGCTGCCGCGGCGTTTGCATCAAGCTTGTCAACCGCCGGCGGTTCGGTCGGCACGAACCGCCTGGTGAAAGAAAACCGCAGCCGGTTGCTGATCAGAACCTGCTTGGCCGCGCTTTCCAGCCCTTGTTTGTGCAGATTGTGCGCCAACCCGTCACTTTCAAGGTCGGGATCAAGGGCGAGCGCCGAAAGAATTCCATCGCGCAAGGCGACATGCCGGGTGTCGGCCAGTGGCAGCCCGGCCAGCGTTTCGCCATGGCGATCGCCAAGCGCCGGATAGGTCAACAGGCCGGCGATGATCGCCAACGCCTCGTCGCTGGTGCCGGCGGCAGCGCTGCGCGCGCGCAGCGCTGCCGAAGCA
>JANYCM010000059.1 GCA_025360285.1 Sphingomonadales bacterium | reverse complement strand
GTGCTGGAATCGTTAGAGAAATTGGTCCTGGTGTAACCAGCGTTGTCGTCGGTGACCATGTCATCCCGCTGTACACACCGGAATGCCGCCAATGCAAATCCTGCCTGTCCGGCAAGACCAATTTGTGCACCGCCATCCGCGCCACGCAAGGCAAGGGCCTGATGCCCGACGGCACCAGCCGCTTCAGCTACAAGGGCGCGATGCTGCATCACTACATGGGCTGTTCAACCTTTTCAAATTTCACGGTTTTGCCCGAAATTGCCGTCGCAAAAATCCGTACCGACGCACCGTTCCAGACCAGTTGCTACATCGGCTGCGGCGTCACCACCGGCGTTGGCGCCGTGGTCAATACCGCCGATGTGCGGCCGGGTGACAATGTCATCGTCTTCGGCCTGGGCGGTATCGGCCTCAACGTGCTGCAGGGCGCCCGCATGGCCGGCGCCAACCTCATCATCGGGGTCGATATCAACCCGGCACGCGAAGCATGGGGCAAGCGGTTCGGGATGACGCATTTCGTCAACCCCAAGGAAATTCAAGGCGATATCGTCGCGCATCTGGTAGCGCTGACCGATGGCGGGGCGGATTACACCTTTGATTGCACCGGCAACACGACCGTCATGCGCCAGGCGCTGGAGGCCTGCCACCGCGGCTGGGGCACCAGCATCATCATCGGCGTCGCCGAGGCGGGCAAGGAGATCGCCACCCGCCCATTCCAGCTTGTCACCGGCCGCAACTGGCGCGGCACGGCCTTCGGCGGCGCCAAGGGCCGCACCGATGTGCCGAAAATCGTCGATTGGTACATGAATGGCAAGATCGAGATCGACCCGATGATCACCCATGTGCTGACGCTGGACGAGATCAACAAGGGCTTTGACCTGATGCATGCAGGCGAAAGCATTCGCTCGGTTGTGGTGTTTTAGTGGACACCCTTGCCAGCGCCGCCTGTCACGGCGGCCGCCAATCCTTCCATTCGCACGCCAGCACCAGCACCGGCACGGTGATGAAATTCGGCGTGTTCACGCCGCCGGGAGCAGGCCCATTCCCCGTCCTCTGGTGTCTTGCCGGCCTGACCTGCACCGAAGAAACATTCGTCATCAAGGCCGGTGCCCAGCGGGTCGCGGCTGAACTCGGCGTGATGCTGGTGACGCCCGATACCAGCCCGCGCGGTGATGGCGTCGCCGATGATGCGGCCTATGACATGGGGCAGGGCGCTGGTTTCTACCTCGATGCAACCCAGGCCCCCTGGGCCCCGCATTTTCGCATGGAAAGCTGGATTATCAAGGAATTACCTGGCGTGATCGCGGCGAATTTCTCTGCCGATCCGGCCCGCCAATCGATCACCGGCCATTCGATGGGCGGCCATGGCGCGCTGACCCTGGCGCTGCGCCATCCGGATCGCTTTCGCAGCGTCTCGGCGTTCGCGCCGATCGTTGCGCCGACCCATGTGCCCTGGGGGCAAAAGGCGCTGCCGCTCTATCTGGGGGACGATCCTGCGGCCTGGGCGGCGCATGATGCCTGTGCGCTGATCGCCGGCGGCGCGCGCGTGGCGGAATTGCTGGTGGACCAGGGGCTGGCGGACAATTTCCTTGAAGGCCAGTTGCAGCCGGAGCGCCTGGAAGCGGCATGTAGTGTTGCCGGCATCCCGCTGACCCTGCGCCGCCACGCGGGCTATGATCACGGCTATTGGTTCATCCAGAGCTTCGTCGAGGACCATCTGCGCTGGCACGCGAAACGGCTCGCCTGATGCTGCCGCTTCATGGTCTCAAGGTCATCGACCTGTCGTCGGTCGTTTTTGGCCCCTATTGCGCGCAGTGGCTGGCCGATCTCGGTGCCGATGTCATCAAGCTGGAAGCGCCGGAGGGCGATTCGACACGACAGACCGGGCCGGGGCGGGAACCCGGCATGGCGGCGCTGTTCATCGGTTGCAACCGCGGCAAGCGCGGCCTGGTGCTCGATCTGAAGACGCCGGAAGGTCAGGCGGCGCTGGGGCGGCTGCTGGAAACCGCCGATGTGCTGCTGCATTCGATCCGGCCGCAGAAATTGGCGGCGCTGGGGCTTGATCCGGACACGCTGATCGCTCGCTATCCGCGGCTGGTCTATGCCGGGCTGCACGGCTTTGGCGAGGCCGGGCCCTATGGCGGCCTGCCGGCCTATGACGATGTCATCCAGGGCATGTCGGGCGTTGCCGACTTGATGGCGCAATCGACGGGTGAGCCGCGCTACATGCCGACGATCATTGCCGACAAGGTTTCAGGCTTGACGGCGGGCATCGCCATCCTCAGCGCCATCATCCGGCGCCAGACGACGGGCAAGGGCGGCTTTGTCGAAATCCCGATGTTTGAAACCATGGTGGCGTTCAATTTTCGTCGAGCATTTCTATGGCCATCACTTTGATCCGCCATTGGGGCCGCTCGGCTATCCGCGCGTCATGGCGCCGTGGCGCAAGCCGCTGGAAACCGCCGATGGCCATGTCTGCATGATGGCTTATACCGATGCGCATTGGCGAGGATTCTTCACTGTGGCAGGGGCGCCCGAGCATCTCGCCGACCCGCGCTTTGCCAGTATTTCGACGCGGACGCAGCATATTGACGCGATTTATGGCCTGGCGGCGGGGTTGATCCGCGGCAGGACGACGGCTGAGTGGCTGGAACTGCTGGAGGCGTCTGAGGTGCCGTGCGCCAAGGTGATCCGGCTGGGGGCGCTGGAAAGTGACCCGCATCTGGTGGCGGCGGGTTTTTTCCAGCGGGTTGAAACGCCAGCCGGGCCGCTGAATTTTCCCGGTGTGCCGGTGCTGTTTGATGGTGAGCGGCCGCCGGTATCAGCGCCGCCGCATCTGGGCGAGCATACCATGCAAGTCCTTGAAAACGCAGGATTTTCTGGCGCAGACATTGCGGCGCTGTTGGCCAGCAAGGCGGCGCGTCAGGCCTGAACGGTGTCAGAGTTCGCGGGCGACGCTGATCTCGATAACGGTGGGCGTGTCGCTGGCCAGTGCCGTAAGAAAGGCGTTGCGCACCGCATCCAGTGTATCGGCACGCACGCCGGCGACGCCATGCGCCGTGGCCAGCGCCATGAAATCGATCGCCGGCTCCTCCAAGTCCATGGCAATATAGGTGTTTTCCCGTGCACTATGGTCGCCGATGGCGCGGGTGCGCTGCTTGAGAATACGATACCCGCGGTTGTTGAAGATGATGGTGACCACCGGCAGCCGGTAATGCGCCAGCGTCCACAACGCCGCTGCCGAATACATCGCGCTGCCATCACCGCTGAGCACCACCACCGGCCGGCCGGGGTTGGCCAGTTGGATGCCGGCGGCCTGGGGGATCGCCACACCGATGCCGCCGCCCCGCATGCCGAACCAGCTGTCGGGCGCCACAGCAGGCACCAAATGGCGGACGGTGTTCATGCCGCTGGACAGTAACTCCTCGATAACAATGGCATTTTCAGGAAGAAGCTCGCCGATCAGCTTGAGCACCGGCAGCGGTTGCAGCGGCAGCGCGCCGGCCAGGGCATCGGCGTGAGCGAGCAGGGCAACCTGTTTTTCGGCCAGCGCCGCGACAATCTTGGAGGAACGGTGTGTTCCGCAATCGGCAAGCAGCGCCGTCAATTCCGGTAGGGTTGCCTTGGGATCACCCTGGATAGCGGCAGCTGCCGGGAAATTCTTGCCGATCTGCCAGGGGTCGTCGTCGAGATGGATGACCTTGGTGCCCGGTGCCAAGGCTTCGATTCCAGTGGCTTGGCTCTGTGTCATCAGATCAGCGCCGATCGAGATCAGCAAGTCATGCTGCGCCATCACGGCACGCAGGGCCGGAGTCATCCGGGGAATTGTGCCAGCGTAGAGGCGATGATCGGAGGGGAAAGCGGCGGTATTGGCCATGCCTTCGAGATAGACCGGCGCACCAACATTTTCTGCAAAATCAATCAGTTCGGCATGAGCATCGGACTTGGCGACCGCATCGCCCGCCAGAATGATCGGCGCCGAGCTGGCACGGATCAGGTCGGCGGCAGCAGCGATGGCCGCGCTGTCACCGCGCAGGCGAGTGCCAATCCGGGTACGGGCGCCCAGATCGAGACCATCGGCAGCTTCCGAGGTCAATATATCGCCGGGGATCGACAGGAATACCGGCCCGGTCGGCGCGGTAAGCGCCACCTTGGCCGCCCGGCGGATGGCGCGGGGCAATTCGGCGAGCGATGCCACCTCGAACGACCATTTGCACAGCGGCCGCGCCATTGTGGCTAAATCATCCCACAATAGCGGCTCGGTCAGCCGGATACTCATATCCTGCTGGCCGGCAGTGACCAATATGGGCGCCCCAGCCTTGGCGGCATTATACAGCATTCCCATGGCGTTACCGAGGCCCGGCGCGGCATGGAGGTTGCAAAAAGCCAGCTTTCCGGTTGCCTGGGCATAGCCATCCGCCATGCCCATCACCACCACTTCGTTCAGGCCGAGGATGTAGCGCAGCCGGTCCTCCACGACCATGGCGTCCATCAGCGGCAGTTCGGTGGTGCCGGGGTTGCCGAAGATGAATTCAACACCTTCGGATACCAGCAATTCCAGCAGGATATGCTTGCCCTGCATCAGGGAATCAATTCGCTGGTCACCACCGGCGGCAGGCGGAAGCTGCCGTCGAGCAGTTCGGCACGGGGGAGATAGCCGCGGAAGACCAGGACGAACTTGCCCTTGGGGGCCGGCAGCCAGTTGACAACGCGTTCGCCGCTGGGTTTGCTGGCTTGGACGAAGATTTCATAGCTGCCGTCGCGGTCGGACCGCAACTGGGGTGACCGGTCACCTACGGCGAAGCGGTTGAGATCATTGGGAACAAAGAACAGCCGGCCATCGGGCTCCTGTTGATACATGGTCAGCGACCAGAAGCCGCCGACGGGCAGATTGGCCGGGATTCGCACGCTATAGGCCTTGCTGCCTTCCAGCGCCGCCCCAGTCTTGTCGGTGCGCGCCGACAGGTACATGGCTTCGACGCGGGGCAGGGCGCCGAGGCCGCCCAGCGCCACTTCGGCGCGCAAGTCATTGTCATCGCCATAATTTCCGACGGCGAATTTGGGGTAGGACCAGCCGTCCACCACATCGCCGGCATCGGCCAGGCCGCCCTTCAGTTCGGCGCGGAGCAGCGGCAGGGACCGGGTCCACAGCTTTTGCGCGCCGGGCGACAGCGTGTCCCAGCCGGCGCCAATCCCGATCGCCTTGAAATCGCTGGCTTTTGCCGCCAGGTCCGGATCACGCGCCAACGCCTCGTTGACGATGGCGAGAAAGGTCGGCGCATCCGGCGCCATCGGCACCTCGGCGGCGGTCGGCACCGGCGGCTTGTGGTCGGCGCTGGATTCAAGGGTGAACTGGCCCAGCGCGGCGCTGGCGGCGGCCAGGTCGTCGGGGCCGTTGACGAGTACGCGGATCAACAGCCAGGCGTCGTTGCTGGCGCTGCGGATCAATTCCGTCCCCGCTGGCGCCGGGCCAGAAAATCCTGGTCCGACAAGGGTATAGCGGCCACCCTGGCCGCCGGTGCGGGTGCCCAGGATCGTCGTCACATCGGTGGTTACCGCCATTAGCGCGGCGGAATTGTAACGGCCGGGCAGCGCCGGGATGGTCAGCGTCACCGGCCCCCCGGCCAGGTCGAGCCAGGCGCTGCCATAGAGCGTATCATTGTTCGGCGTGGTCACTTCCCGGCTGCTGGCGTCGGCGAGGCTGGTCTTGGGCAGGATGAAATTGACGGCATTGGGCAGGCCAAAGGCGCGGGCCTTGGCCAATTGCCCGGCGCGGGTGCGCATCATTTCGTAAATCGGGAAGGCGAAGCGGAATCCCTGCCGCATCTGGGTAATTTCGGGAGAATCGGAGAGAGTCGCGGGTATCGCGGCCGGTCGCGCGGGTATCGCCGCCGGTTTGCGGGCGGGCGTGGCGGTATGCGGCGCGGGTTTTACGGGGGTGGCGCCGGTCGCGGCACTCCCGGCCAGCAGGCTCGCGGTCAGGATCAGGCTCAACAAGCGCATCATCATCTCCCCGGCGAGCTGGCTGCTCACCCTGTCATTTCCGCTGTCATTGCCGGGCGGCGGCTTTGGCGTAAAGTCCGCCGTGACAAATCATCGGGAGTCAAACCATGGGTGAAGCCTATATCGTTGCCGCGGCGCGCACCGCCGGGGGTCGCCGCGGCGGGATGCTGCGCGATTGGCACCCCGCCGATCTCGCCGGCCAGGTGCTCAATGCCCTCGTCGATCGCAGCGGCGCCGATCCCGCGCTTATCGAAGATGTCATCATGGGCTGTGTCGGTCAGTTCGCCCAGCAATCGGCCAACATCGCCCGCAACGCCGTCATGTCATCGAAACTGCCCGAATCGGTCCCCGGCACCAGCGTCGATCGCCAATGCGGATCATCGCAGCAGGCGGTGCATTTCGCCGCCGCCACGGTGATGAGCGGCCAGATGGACATCGTCATCGCCGCCGGCGTCGAATCGATGACCCGCATCCCCATGGCCGCGCCGGCCAAGCTGGCGCATGAATCGGGCATGGGCTCACCGTTCGGCAGCCTGGGCATCAAGGCGCGCTACCCCGGCATTCAATTCAGCCAGTTCGCCGGCGCCGAGATGATCGCCAAGAAATATAATCTGTCGAAGGATGAGCTCGACGCCTTTGGCTATGAAAGTCAGCGGCGCGGCGCCGCCGCCGCCAATGCCGGCGCCTTTGACAAGGAAATCGTCCCCATCGAAGTCACGACGCACGACGGCGCGGCGCACACCCACATTGTCGATGAAGGCATCCGTTTCGATGCCAGCCTCGAAGCCATTCGCGGCGTCAAGCTGATCATGGAAGGCGGCCGGCTGACGGCGGCGACATCGTCGCAGATCTGCGATGGCGCCTCGGGCATGCTCATCGTCAACGAACGCGGGCTGAAGGCGCTTGGGGTGAAGCCGATGGCGCGCATTCACCACATGACGGTGGTCGGCGAAGACCCGGTTATCATGCTGGAGGCCCCCATCGGCGCCACCCAGCGCGCTCTGGCGCGGTCGGGGATGAAGCTGGAGGATATCGATCTTTATGAGGTGAACGAAGCGTTTGCCTCGGTGCCGGCGGCGTGGTTGCAGGTGCTGGGTGCCGATCCGGCGCGGCTGAATGTCAATGGCGGGGCGATTGCGCTCGGCCATCCGCTGGGGGCGTCGGGGACCAAGCTGATGACGACCCTGGTTCATGCCCTTCATGCGCGCGGCAAGCGCTGGGGGTTGCAGACGATGTGCGAAGGCGGCGGGCTGGCCAATGTGACGATTATCGAGGCGCTATAGCGGTTCTCTCTCCCGCAAGGGGAGAGGCAAGAAAGGACCAACCATGACTGAATTTACCCAGATCGCCCTCACCATCGATGGCCCCGTCGCCACCATCACGCTGGACCGCGAGGCGAAACTCAACGCCTTCACCGGCACGATGATGGAGGAATTGATCGCGGCGTTCGACATTACCGACGCCGATGATGCGGTGCGCGCCGTCATCGTCACCGGGCGCGGCCGGGCGTTCTGCGCCGGGGCTGATCTCAGCGCCGGGGCGGCGACCTTTGATTATGAAAAGCTCGGCGGCACACGCTCCGGCCCGGTGCGCGACGATGGCAGCATCGATTATGCCGATGAGGCGGTGCGCGATGGTGGCGGCCGGGTGACGATGCGCATCTTCAAATCGTTGAAGCCGGTGATTGCCGCGGTCAATGGCCCGGCGGTCGGCATCGGGGTGACGATGCAATTGGCGATGGACGTGCGCATGGCGTCCGAAACCGCGCGCTTCGGCTTTGTCTTCGCGCGGCGCGGCATTGTGCCGGAGGCGGGGTCGAGCTGGTTCCTGTCGAAGCTCGTCGGCCTGCCCCAGGCGCTGGAATGGTGCCTGACCGGGCGGGTGTTCGCGGCGGACGAGGCGCTGAAGGGCGGGCTGGTGCGGTCGGTGCACGCGGCGGATGATCTGCTGCCGGCGGCGCGCGCCCTGGCACTGGAAATTGCCGACAACACCGCGCCGGTTTCGGTGGCGATGACCCGGCAGATGCTGTGGCGGATGGCCGGGGCGGAAAGCCCCTGGGATGCCCATAGGCTCGATTCGCGGGCGATCTATGCGCGCGGCCGGGCGGGGGATGCGAAGGAGGGTGTGGTGTCGTTCCTGGAGAAGCGCCCGCCGGTATATCCTGACAAGGTCAGCAGCGACATGCCGGATTTCTTTCCGTGGTGGGAGGCGGAGCGCTATTATTGAGTGAGGGCGGTGATGTGCCGCGAGACGGAATCGCGATCCTGGAACAGGCTATCGTTGGTGTAGCGGGCGAGGCGAAAGCCTTTGGTGGTGAACCAGAGTGTGCGCTGTGCGTCGGCGGCTGGTGTGAGCTCGTGTGAGGGGCCATCGACTTCGATGATCAATTTGGCGGCATGGCTGGCGAAGTCGGCGATATAGTGCGGTTCAAAGACGACCTGCCGGCGGAAATGATGGGCGTCGAGGGGCGGTGAACGCAGGATCAGCCACATGATTTTTTCGCCAGGGGTGGCGGCGAGGCGCATGGCGCGGGCGTGGGTGCGGAGTTGTGACATGGGCGCAAGTTAGCAAAATTTGGCGCGAACTAAATAC
>JANYCM010000013.1 GCA_025360285.1 Sphingomonadales bacterium | reverse complement strand
ATCCCATGCTGCTAGCCATTGATGTCGGCAACACCAACGTCGTCTTCGCCATCTGCGAGGGCGATACGATCAAATGGCGCTGGCGGATCAGCACCGATGGCCAGCGTACCGCGGATGAATATGCGGTCTGGCTGCACCAGTTGATGCAGCTGGAAGGGGTGGAGCGGGCGCATATCGATGCCGCAATCATCGCCACGGTGGTGCCGCCAACGCTGTTCAACCTGCAACGCCTGTGCCGCAAATATTTCCAGGTCGAACCGCTTGTCGTGGCGGTGAATGGCATCAACCTGGGGCTGCGGATCGATCTGCCCAACCCGGCCGAAGTCGGTGCTGACCGGCTGGTCAATGCCGTTGCCGCCCATGCCGATCACCCCGGCAATCTGATCATTGTCGATTTTGGCACCGCAACGACCTTTGATGTGGTATCGGCCGATGGTGCCTATCAGGGTGGGGTCATCGCGCCGGGGATCAACCTCAGCATGGATGCGCTCTATCAGGCGGCGGCGAAATTGCCGCGCATTGCTGTTGAACCGCCCAAAAGCTCTGGTGGCGGAAACCTGGGCGTTATTGGCAAGGGCACGGTCCATGCCATGCAATCGGGGGTGTTCTGGGGTTATGTCGGGCTTATTGAAGGTTTGGTGAAGCGCATTACATCAGAGATCATTGGCCCGGTGACGGTGATTGCCACGGGCGGCCTTGCCACATTGTTCAACCGCCACACCTCTGCCATCGACCATGTTGATGGTGACCTGACGATTCGCGGGCTTATCCGCATAAATGCCCTCAACCAGGGCGAGACTGAAAAGAAATTGATTGAATGAAACCCGGTAAAGAACTGATTTTCCTGCCGCTTGGCGGTTCGGGCGAAATCGGCATGAACGTCAACCTTTATGGCTGCAACGGCAAATGGGTGATGGTCGATCTCGGCATGACCTTTGCCGATCCATCCTATCCCGGTGTCGAACTGGTGTTGCCCGATCTGTCGTTCATCGAGGATCGCGCCAAGGATCTGCTCGGCATCGTGCTGACCCATGGCCATGAAGACCATATCGGCGCTATCCCCTACCTCGCCAATGATCTGGGCGTGCCGCTTTATGCCACGCCGTTCACCGCCGGGCTGATCGCCAAGAAGCTGGAGGAGGAGGGCATCGCCAGGGAGGTGAAGCTCAACATCATCCCGATGGGCGGCACCTTGAAGCTGGGTGATTTTGCGTTCCGCTATGTGGCGCTGGCGCATTCGATTCCCGAAGGCAATGCGCTGGTCATCGATACGCCCTATGGCCGGATTTTCCATACCGGCGACTGGAAGCTGGATGACGGCCCGTTGCTTGGAAACCCGGCGTCGGCGGCGGAACTGACGGCGATCGGTGACAGCGGCGTGCTGGCGATGGTCGGCGATTCGACCAATGTTTTCAACAATGAAGCCTCGGGCAGCGAAACCGATGTGCGCGAAGGCCTGCTGCGCGTCGTCAAGGCGCGCAAGACCGGGCGCGTGCTGGTGACGACCTTTGCCTCCAATGCGGCGCGGCTGGCGACTTTGGGCTGGGTGGCCAAGGAAACCGGGCGGCATCTGGTGCTGGCGGGCCGATCAATGGACCGCATCACCGAAGTTGCCAAGGCGACCGGCTATCTGAAGGAAATGCCGCCGACCCTGTCATGGCAAGATGCGGCGAAAATGGACCCGTCGAAGATTCTCATCCTGTGCACCGGCGCCCAGGGAGAACCGATGGCGGCGCTGTCGCGGATCGCAAGTGGCACCCACCCGGTCATCAAGCTCGAACCCGGCGACCTGGTGGTGTATTCGTCAAAGCAGATTCCCGGCAATGAACTCGCCATCGGCCATGTCCAGAACGCGCTGGCGACGCGCGGTATCGAGGTCATCACCGAAAAACAGGCGCATGTGCATGTCTCGGGCCACCCTGGTCGCCCGGAACTGGAAGCCATGTATGACTGGATTCGCCCCGAAATTGCCATTCCGGTGCATGGCGAACGCCGGCACATGGAGGCGCATGCCCGGCTGGCACTGGCCAATGGTGTGAAGAAGGCGATGGTGCCGATCAACGGCAGCGCCATCCGGCTGGCCCCCGATGGGCCCAAGCTGCTCAGCCATGAAAAGGCCGGGCGCTTGATCCTGGATGGTGATGTCATCCTGCCGGCCAATGGCGCGACGATTGTCGAGCGCCGGCGGCTGATGCTGAACGGCCATATGGGCGCGATGATTGTGCTGGGGAAGGACGGCCGACTTGCCGCCACCCCGGCGATCACCGCGCAGGGCGTGCCGGTGGAGGAAGACAAGCTGGAATTCCTCGCCGAGTGCGCCGAGGCGGCGGCGGCGGCGGCCAAGAAGGGCGATGCACGTCAGGCCGAGAAATACGCCGAAGCCATTCGTGTCGCGGTCCGGAAGGTGGCGCGTGAATGGACGGGCAAGAAGCCGGTGACCGATGTGCAGGTCGTGCGGTTGTAGCCTGCCATGTCACCAGCCCTGGCCATCGCCACCTACCTGCTGTTCTGGGCGATCTCCGGCTTTCTGGTCTTGCCCTTCGGCGTGCGGACGACGCGGGAAGCCGGCGGTGAACCGGTGCCGGGGGAGGCTGATTCGGCGCCGGCCAACCCGATTCTGCGGCAAAAGCTGGTCTGGATGACGGTCATCGCCACCATCTTGTTCGCGCTGTTTTACGCCAATTTCGTCCATGGCTGGGTGACGCTGGACGATATTCCGGGCTGGCAGCACACCGGGCCCTATGCCCCCAACTGATCGGCGGCGCGTATGGCGGCGATGAACGGCACCAGTTTGGCGGGATCGAGATGGCCGCCGGTGCGCACGCCGGAACACAGATCGACCCCGAACGGCCGCACGCGGGCGATGGCGGCGCCGACATTGGTCGCGGTCAGCCCGCCGGCCAGGAACACCGGCACCGGGCTGGCCGCCACGAACGCCGCGCTGATATTCCAATCATGGACGTCGCCGGTGCCGCCCAGAGTCGGGATCGCAGCGCCGGGCTTGCCCGAATCGAGCAGAAAGGCGTGGATATGCGGGGCATAGGCCCCGACCAGCGCCAGCGCGCCGCGGTCCTCGACATGGATGACCTGGACGCGGCGTGTGTGGGGCAAAAGCACCGCCAGCCGCGCCGATTCGGCCGGATCGATATGGCTGACGATCTGCACCACCGGCACGCCGGTGCGGCGGACATGCGCGGCGATGGCATCGGCGCTGGTTTCGCTGGTCAGCAGAAAGGCCGCGACCGGCGGCGGCACCTGGGCGGCAATGGCGGCGATCAGATCATCGGCGATCGGGCCGGGCCCCGACGGCATGGCCGCCACCAGCCCGACAGCATCGGCACCCGCCGCCACCGCCATCTGCATTTCGGCGATGCTCGCCATGCAGCAGACTTTTATGCGGGTCATTTCAGCGTAATCTCTCAGTGCCTTGTGCCAGCGCGACATACAGCTTGCCGACGTCGGACGACAACAGGGTGACCGCCAGGCCCTTGCCCTCGCGATCGGGCAGCACGCGCTGGATCAGCATTTCAAATTCATCGATATAGCGCGTCGCCTGTTCGCGGAAGGCCGGATCATGGTTGTAATGCCGGGCGATGGCGCGAGCGGTGCTGCCGTCGATCAGCCGGACGGCGCGGCGGGCGAAAATGCCCTTGTCGCCCTTCAGATAGCGCTGCCAGACATTGTCATCGACATCGATGGCCAGCAGCTTGGCGATATCGATCGCACCATCGTTCAAGGACGCCAGCAAGACACTGGAACGTTTGGCAATATCGTCGCGCAGCCGCATGTCATAATGGGCGTCGGCCTCGTCGATGCGGGCCTCCACCGTGGCAATCGTGCGGGTCAGTGCCAGCAATCTCTGCGTGACGCGTTCGGTGGCGACCTGCGCCGAGGCGGCGGCATGGGCGTTGGCGTCGCTGATTTCAGCGAGCTTGGCGCGCAGCGGGGTGCCGCCGGCGTCGGTGAGCGCGGTTTCGGCTTCGGCGACCACGGCAGCGAGCGATTCGCGCATTGTGCCAGCTGTTTGGCCGGCGATTTCACGCACCCGGGTGAAGACATCGATGAGCTGCGATGAGGCGGCCAGCGCCGTGCTGCCGGTCATCTGTTCGATGCTGGTCAGGCTGGACCGGGCATTTTCAAGCTGTTCGGCAAGCGCGGCGGCGGCGGTTTCGGCCGCGGCCCGGGCGGTTTCGAGCTGGTTGCGGGCTGTTCCCAGGCTGTCGGCGGTGCGCGCCAGGGGATCGGCCAACGCGGCGGTGCGATCATGCAGATCGGCAAGCCCGGCTGACAATGCTTCGACATGCGGCAGGCTGGCTGGCAGGTCATGGTCCAGCGCTGCCAGCGTTCGGACGGCGCTGTTGCCGACATCGGCAACCCGCGCCTCCACAGCGGCAAGCGCCGCATCGGTGGCGGCAATCGGTTCGCCGAGCCGGAAGATGGCGTCGCGCGAATCGGTCATCCGTACCGCGATCGATTCGAGCGCGGCGTTGCTGCCGGCGACCGAATTGCCCAGCTTGGCATCAAGGATGGCAAAGCCGCGCTCGACCTGTTCGATCAGGCTGCGATAACGCTCGGCATGGTCTTCAAGCTGGCCCGACAGATGCCCGGCGGCGGCGAGCAATATGTCCATCCGGTCGCTGATCAACCGCGCCGATTCGCTGCCGATATGATCGAAGGTGGTGCGCGCCGCTTCGACGCTGGACAGCAGCGTGCTGGCCTGAGCATCGACGCTGGCACTCGTTGCGGTCGCGGCGGCGGCGGTGCCGGCCAGGGCGGCTTCGACGGCGGCGGCCATATCGGCGAGCGGCGCTTCCAGCGCGGCGCGGGCGGTGGTGCCGGCGGCCGTGATATTGGCAAGATGCGCCGTTGTGGCAGCGGCGATGGCATCGGCCTCGCTGCCGGTTTCGCGGACCCGGGTCCATAGCGCCGCGAGAAGGGTTTCGGCATCGGCCAACTGGCCTTGCAACCGGGCATCGGCAGCGGTCAGCAGGTCGATCAGGCCTTCGGTCTGCGCGATGGCGGCCGGCGTGGCCTCACCTAGTGCGGCGGTGGCGGTAACGCTGCGGTCCGTCGCGGCGGCAAGGGCCGCGCCGCTGGCATCGAGCCGCGTTGCCGCCATGGCAAGCGCCTCATGCTGGGCAGCCAGCGGCACCGCCGCCGTTTCGATCTGGCCCAGTAGCGCTGTCAGCCGGCCTTCCAGCGCGGCCAGCGCCTTGTCCCCGGCCGCCAGCTGCTGTTCGGCAAAGCGCGCCTGTTCGGCCATCAATGCGGTGCGGGCGGCGCGGGCATCAGAACCATCACGCAGCCGCAGCGCCACAAGCCAGACGACGGCGAGGGGTGCCAGCATCCCCAGGCCGGCAGCGGCGGGCGATGCGGCGGTCTGCACCCAGGCCGGCAGCACCAGGCCAGGGAACAAGGTGGCGGCAACCGCCGCCGTGAACACCAGCCACAGCAGCGCGGCGACCAGTGCGATGACCAGCGGCCAGCGACGCGGCGGCGGCAGGTCGTCCTCTGAAGCGGTCATCCGAATGTCCCCGCGGTCACCGGATCGGCGAACCCGGCTTCGCAATGCCGCAAGCGCGCCGCCATCGCCAGGGCGAACAGGCTGAGCCCGATGATTTCCCAGGCCCAATACCAGCGCGGATCACCGGCAAGGCAGGCCAGTGCGATGGCGATGGTGCGGTTATTGGCCGACAACAGGCTGAGCCGGCGCAGCAGCGGCGCACTGGTGGTGAGATAGACGGGCTGCAGCGCCGGGGTGGCGGCGAGAACCGAATCGATCGGCCGGGCGCCGCTGCCGATGGCTTCTTCCAACCGATTATACCAGCGTTCGCCCCAGAAGCGCGCCGGGCGGCGTGGTTGCGGCGTGAACTCCCCTCGGGCGCGGCGTTTCCAGGCTTCGCGCTCGCCTTCGTACCAGGCCGATTGCACCGCGTGGCAGGCGCCGGAACCCAGCGCCAGGGCAAGCGTTTGGTGCCAATGATCGAACGACAGGGCCAGCGGCACGAGCACCAGGATAAACACAAGATAGTCGCACACCCCGTCGATCAGCCGGCCGAGCGGGCTGGCCTTGCCGCTGGCGCGGGCGAGCTTGCCATCCAGGCCGTCCATGACATGCCAGGCGACCATCAGCAGAAACCCGGCGAGCACGGCGAGGGGTTGCTGCCAATGCCAATAGCACCAGCCGGCGAGGGCGCCGAAGCCCATGCCGGTGAAGGACACGCTATTGGGATGGATGCCGAGACGCAGGGCGATCGGCAACAGGCGATCGGCGAGGGGATGCACCAGCCACAAATTGCTGGGATCCTCGATCACGGCGGGGCGTGCGGCGACGGCGACAAAATTGTTCACGCAGCGTGGCTAACGCCGAGTGTCCAGCCTTGGCAAGCGCCACCGCATCGCCCTATGAGGCGGATGCAGCGCCGATGGGAACAGATGCACGATATCGGCCTTCTTTTTCCACCGCCCGCGCCCCAGGCCGATCTTGTGATCGGCGGGATCGGGCTGTTGGAACGCCAGGCGCGGCAGTTGCGCCACGCCGGGGTGGCAACGCTGCTGCTTGTCGATGCCGTGCCGTTGATGGCGGTGCCGGCGGGGGTGGTGATGGTGACGAGTGCGTCGCTGGTTGATCATGTTGCTGCTGATGATCGCGTGATTGTGCTGGCGGCCGGGCTGGTGGTTGATCCACGTGCCGTGGCGGCGGTGCTGGCGGTGCCGGCACCGGCCATGCTGGTAGCGGCGGACGAGGGGGTGGAGCGGATTGATGCCCGGCAAATGGCGGGCGGCGTGCTGGCGGTGCCCGGCGGACTGGTGCGACGTGTGGCGGCGGCCTTGGGCGAATGGGATCTGGCATCGACGCTGTTGCGGGCCACCGCTGCCGAGCCCGAGGTAGTGATGATCGATCGTGCCGCGATTTCACCCTATGCCCCGGCGATGCGGCGTGA
>JANYCM010000367.1 GCA_025360285.1 Sphingomonadales bacterium | reverse complement strand
GACACGGCCGCCCAGTCCTTGAACGACGACGCCTCGACCGCCGGCAGGTTTTGAAAGCGCGCCGGGGCATCGCGCGGCACATCCTTGCGCTTGGGCAATGGCAGGGCGATCAGCAACTCATGATAGCCGCTGCTGGTCCCGATCTTGGGGTCATCGCTCGCCGCCTTGATGCGCGCGACTTCGGCGGCGAGTGGCGCGCCAGGCGGGATCGTGCCCGCAGTGGCATAGAGCGGCGCCATGACCTTCGACACGGCCGCCCAGTCCTTGAACGACGACGCCTCGACCGCCGGCAGGTTTTGAAAGCGCGCCGGGGCATCGCGCGGCACATCCTTGCGCTTGGGCAATGGCAGGGCGATCAGCAACTCATGGTAACCGTTGCTGGTGGCAAGTTTCGGGTCCTTGACCTCGGTCAGCGCCTTCCAGCGGACATCGCCGGCCTTCCACAACAGCCGCGCCCTGGCGAAACCGGCACGGGCCGGTTCGGCGATCAGCATGGCCGAGGTCTGCATCTGGCCCTTCAGCACGGGATCACTGTGGGTGATCGAATAGGACAGGCGCAGCACATCGCCGACGCGCAGCCCCTGCACTGGCGTCGTTGCCGTCAGCACGCCATCGATCTGCAATTGTTCCAGCCCGCGTTCGCGGCGCAGCACGGTGAACAGATCGGGTGTGGCGAGCAGATCGATGTTCTGGCCATCGCGCAGGATGCAGAGGCGGTGGATGATCAGATCACCCGATTCGGGTTGCCAGTTGATGCTGATGGTGCCGGCTTTTTGCAGCATCTGTTCGGATGTCATGCGGCTGGCGGTATCGACGTAGGACCAGACCTCGCCATCCTGCAGCCGCTGCTGCTGATCGAGGATCAGCGTGGCGCTGGCATCATCCCCCGGCGCCGCAGCGGCGATCGGCGGGGCGGGCAGCACCCAGGCCGGCGCCGGGGCATAGAGCGGCTTGGTTCCCGCCAGCGCCGGCGTTGCCAGAACCAGCGCCGCCGAAAACACCGCAAATCGCATGAGAACCTCGCCGCACAGATAACCCCATCACCTTACAGGCGGCCGGCGGCGAAGTGCAATCGGCGCGGTCCGGCCGCGTCAATCCATCAGCTTTTCTTGCAGATATGTCATCGTCAGCGCGGTGGTGTGCGCCGCCTGTTTCAGATCGGCGCCGGCGCCATGACCGCCTTCGGTGTTCTCGTAATAATAGAAATGCAGCCCCATTGCTTCGAGGCGCGCCGCGAACTTGCGGGCATGTTGTGGCCCGACGCGATCATCCTTGGTCGTGGTGAAAATGAAGGGTTCGGGATAGGCGACGCCCGCCTTCAGGTTCTGATAGGGCGAGGTTTTCAGCCAGAAGGCCATCACCGCCGGGTCGGCATCGACATCGCCATATTCGCCCTGCCACGAGGCCCCGGCGGCGATCTTGCCGATGCGGATCATGTCGAGCAGCGGCACCTGGATGACGACGGCATTCCACAGGTCGGGATGCTGGGTGAATTCCACCCCCATCAGCAGCCCGCCGTTGGAGCCGCCCTGGATGCCGAGACGGCGCGGGCTGGTAATCTTGCGCGCGATCAGGTCCTTCGCCACCGCAGCGAAATCATCATAGATGATCTGGCGCTTGGTCTTGAGCCCCGCCTCGTGCCAGGCCGGGCCGAATTCGCCGCCGCCGCGGATATTGGCGAGGACGAACGCCCCGCCCTTTTCCAGCCACAGCTTGCCGGTGGCGCTATTGTAGTTCGGCGTCATGCTGACCTGGAAACCGCCATAGGCGTTGAGCAGGGTCGGCGTTGAACCGTCGAGTTTCATGTCCTTCCTGTGGACGATGAAGTACGGAATTCTGGTGCCGTCGCTGGAGACGGCCGACATTTGTTCGACAACATGCTGGCTGGCATCGAATTTCGCCCCCAGCGTCTTGGCCAGCGTCAGCTTCGCGGTCCTGGCGTCGAGCAGATAGAGCGACGGCGGGGTGAGGAAACCGCTGGCGGTGACAAAGCCGCGATCGGCATTCTTGTCGGCGGCGGCCAGCCCGATGGCGAGATTGTCGGGCAGGTTGACAGCGGTCTTTTGCCAGCCGCCTGCCTTGGTCGGCGTGAAGACCGACACGCGGCCGCGGACATTGTCGAGCGTCGATACCAGCAGG
>JANYCM010000300.1 GCA_025360285.1 Sphingomonadales bacterium | reverse complement strand
TAGGGCGTCACATCGCTCATCAGCATCTGGCCGCCGGGTTCGAGCAGGCGAAAGGCCTCGCGGAAGGTCGCCTTGATCGCCTCGGCCGGCATTTCATGGAAGATGATGTAACTGGCGACCAGGTCGAAGCTCGCGGCCGGCAGCTTTGTGTCCTCGGCAGCGCGCTGGTGCAGGTCCCAGTTCCAGCCATTGGCATTGGCCACGCGCAATGCCTCGCGCAGCATCGGCAGCGACAGTTCGACGCCGGTGATCCTGGCCGCCGGAAACGTCTCCTGCAGCGCCGTGGTGAAATGGCCGGAGCTGGTACCCATTTCGCAGATGCGGGCATAATCCTGCCGCGGCAGCCGGGCCAGCACGGCGCGGAGCTGGGCAAAGATGTCACCGCCGAAATTCCTCGCCACATAGGTCTTGTGGATGAATTCGCTGTGCACATAACCCATCTGGTCATGGCCATCCCAGCCGCCGGTGGTGCGGTGGAACCACACGCCCCGCCAATAATCGGGGGGGGTGAAATCATTGGGAATGGTCAGCCGGGCGGGGCCCTTGGCCTCCAGTTCGGCAAAGCGCGGCGCCAGCACATCGGCGAGTTCATCATAGGCGGCGCGGGCGACACGGCCGTGCTGGACGCTGGAAAATTCGCCGATCAGGCTGTTCATCGCAAAGGCATTGGAACCGGACAGCGCGTCGGCCATCACCGCATCGCGTTCATCGGCGGCATCGGGCAGGCTGTCGGCCGTCACCCCGGCGCGGGTCAGGTCGGCACCCCAACGTGCCGCCAAGGGCCGGGTGCCCTGGGCCAGATCGACCATGAAATCCATCGCGGCACGGCCGGTCTGGCGCATTGTGGCGGGCATGGCGTTCTCCTTCGCTATTCGGCAGGGGCCGGCACCAGCGCCGCCGGTTCCGGATCAAGCCGGAACATTAGCAGCGGGATCACCGACAGGGCATACAGGATTCCGGGCACCACCGCGACGCCGATGATGATGCCGGTCAGCGCCTCGGGGGGTTGCGGCACATTCTTGCCCAGCGACGGCTGGAAATGAAAGGCCTGGAGGATCAGCCCGATCAACAGCGGTCCGAACGCCATCGAAGCCTTTTCGACAAAGGAATAGGCGCCGGCATAAACGCCTTCGCGCCGCACGCCGGATCGCTTGCAATCGGCATCAATGGCATCGGGCAGCAGCGATTGCCCCATCAGCAGCAGCCCACCCGAAAACACCCCGGACAGGAAACCGCGGATAAGGATGAACAGCAGCGGATCGCCAGGGCCGGCGAGCAGCCAGCTTGATGTCAGGCAGGTGAACAACAGGCAGGCGGCTATATAGAGGTTGCGCTTGGAAAACCGCCGCCCCAGTGCCACCCACACCGGCATGAAGCCGATCGTCGCGACAGTGGAGCAGGTGACATAAAGCCCGACGGTCGATTCGGGCTGTTGCAGGACATTCTTCATCAGGAACAGGATCGAGGCGGTGAGGCTGGCCAGGCCGACAAGCTGAAAAATCTTGGCGTAGATGATCAGCATGAACGGCTTGTTCTGCCAGACAACGGCAAAGCGCTTGAACCCGGCAGCCTGCGCCCCGCCCGCGACCTGACGGGTGCGGCGCGCAGCGAGGAAGGCCGACAGCATCGCCGCCAGGACAACGCCGGCAAGAATCAGGCCCACGCCGCCAAAACCGGTGCGCCCGCCACCCAGTTTAGTCGCTGTCTGCGGGGCGAGACCGGTAATCAGGCCACCGATCGACACAAACGCGATGCGCCACGACATGATCGAGGTGCGCTCGGTCGGCAGGTCAGTCATTTCGGCCGGCATCGCCATATAGGGGACGTTGAACAGCGTGTAACCGAGCGCAATGACGATCAGACTGCCGAGCAGCCAGAGGGGCAGGGCGCTGGCCGCCAGTGCCGGCGGGTTGAACACCAGCGCTACACCGGCCGCCGAGACAAAGGCCCCGGCGAGCATGAACGGCGCGCGCCGGCCCATTGCCCCGCGCCAGCCATCGCTGATCCCGCCGAGCACCGGCGCCGCCACCGCATCGACCAGCTTGGCGCCGAACAACAGGCTGCCGGCCAGCGCCGGGGCAAGGCCGAGCACCGATGTCATGAAGAACAACAGCAACAATGAATTGATCGTCAGCACCGTGACGGTGCCGATCGACCCGGCGCCCCAGGCGGCTTTCAATCCAATCGTCAGGCGATGGTTACTGCTATCCATGCCGACATCATGCACCGTGGTCGGCGAGCACCACCAGCGTCGCCGGATTTATCCGGTGGGTGGATAGGGCGCTATGCCGTCCATCCCAATGTGCTGGCCAGCAGCCACAGCCCCAGCGCCAGGAAGATCGCCGCGGCAATCACATGCACCGTCCGCATCGGGACCTTTTCCACCAGTTTTGTCCCCAGGAACACCGCCGGCACATTGGCCAGCAGCATCCCCAAGGTCGTGCCGATGGCCACGGCGGCGACATCATGAAAACGCGCGCCCAGCGCCACAGTGGCGATCTGGGTCTTGTCGCCGATTTCCACGACGAAGAAGCTGATCAGCGTCGTCAGAAACGCCCCGTGCTTGCCGCTGGCGGCCGCCCCATCATCGATCTTGTCGGGGATCAGCGTCCATATCGCCATGGCGATGAACGACAGGGCGACAGCGATGCGAAACGCCCGCCCGGCAAAAAAATCGGCCAGCGCCGATCCGGCCCAGGCGGCGAGCGCGTGATTGGCGAGCGTGGCCACAAAGATGCCCGCCACCACTGGCCAGGGCCGGCGAAAGCGGGTGGCCAGCATGATCGCCAGCAATTGCGTCTTGTCGCCCATTTCGGCGAGCGCCACGACACCGCTGGAGGTGAGCAGCGCGGTCAGGAAGATGGGCATGAGGTCAATTCCGGGGCCGGGCAGAGGGGATGCAATGACGCAGGCACCCCCCGCCCGGCCGGGCGGGGATGCTGCGTCATTGGTCTCGCCCGAATGCTGTTTGCATTCCCCCGGCACCACGGCGTCTCCGCCGAGCATGTTGACACCAGGATACCGGTTTGCCGTGATGGCGTGCCGGCGGGCTACTCCCCAGATGACCTCATTGTCTTAGACGCCTGGCCGGGGGCTTGTCGAGCCGCCGCAATCGGCGCATCGCGGTGGCATGATGCTGTTGTCGTTGCTGGCCCTGTTTGCCCTGTCGACCGCCCCGGTTTCCCCTGCCGCGACCCCGCCCGCACCCGCTGGAGAGCCGGTGATTCCCCCGTCACGGCTCGACAACAGTCTCGAAATCACCGGAGAATCCCTCGATGCCCAGCAGCGCCGGACGCGGCTGCTCGTCGATGTCCGGGTCAATGACCAGGGCCCTTATCGCTTCCTGGTCGACAGCGGCGCCGATCGTTCAGTGATCGGCGCGGCGCTGGCGAAGGACCTCGGCCTGCCGTCAGGCAACCGGGTAATCCTGCAAGGCATGGCCGGCCGCCAGGAAGTCGCGACTGTCATCATCGACCGGCTGCTGCTCGGGCGCAGCGAGATTGCCGGCATTTCGGCGCCGGCCCTGCCCGAAAATTTCATTGGGGCCCAAGGGCTTATCGGCATCGATGCGCTGGCCGACCAAAGATTGCTGCTGGATTTCGATGCCAGCACCATCACGGTTCAGGATTCGCGGCGGCCGGTGGTGGCGATGGACGGCGAGATTGTCGTTACGGCCCGCCGCCGCAAGGGCCAGTTGATCATCACCGAAGCCAGCGCCAATGGCACCCCGATCCTCGCGGTCATCGATTCGGGTTCGGAAGTGTCGATCGGCAATCTTGCGCTGCGCGACAAGATTTTCCGCGGCCGCCGCCCGCCTGAAATGCAGCAGATCGTGCTGCTCAGCGTCACCGGCGAAACCCTGTTGGCCAGTATGGCGACCCTGGCCGAGGTCAAGGTTGGCGGCATAACCCTCGGGAATCTAAGGATCGCCTTTGTCGAAGCGGCGCCCTTCAAGCTGTTCGGCATCGATCGCCAGCCGGCGATGATGATGGGCACCGATCTGCTGCGCAGCTTTCGCCGCGTGTCGCTGGATTTCCGCAACCGGCGGGTAAGGTTCGTGCTGCGGCGTTAATGCGCCGCCTCATCCATCGTCTCGCGCCGCAGGATGTTCACGATCGCCCGCTGCACCTTCGGGTCGGGAATCGGTCCCGACGACACGATCATCGCCGTGCCGGGCAGATGCTTTTGCGGGTCGGCGATGAACCAGGCGATGCGGTCGTCATCCCACACCAGCCCCTTGCGCCCGGCATCGGCAACCGCCGTCGAATAGGTGAAATTCGGCACGGTGCCGGCGCGCTGGCCAAAGATCAGGTGGAGGTTGGGGCCGACAAGGTGCGGGCCATTGGCCGCCACGGTGTGGCAGAAGCGGCACCATTTATAGGTTTCGGCCTTCACCTGACGCTCAAACGGTGTTTCCGGCGTCATCGCTGCCAGCGCGGCGGGGTTGTCGGCACGCACCAGATGCGACGTAACGCCGGCCGGGCCAGCGGCGGTTTCGCCCATTGGCCAAGGCGTGACCTTGAACAGCGCATGTGGCCCATAGGCACCCAGCCCGAGCAGGGTCAGCGCTGTCACCGGAGCCGCCACCCGCGCCACTGGCCCCAGCGGCCGCATGGTAAGCGGCACCGGGCGCTTGTGGTGGATCAACCAGGACAGGCCCCACACCAAAGCACAGATACCGAAGAAAATCGCCAGCGCCCGCGGCCCCGGCGCCGGTGAGCGAAAGGTGGCAAAGGCATAGACGGTGGAGGCAAGCCCGGCGAAAATCTGCGGGCCAAAGCCGGGCGGCAATACGGCGAGCAAGCCCCGGCCATGGCGCAACAGCGCCCAGGCCACCGTCAACACCCCGGCAACCCCCAGCACCATCAACATGAAGCCCAGCCCGGAATGGAAATAGCCGGTGAACATCCACACCGGCCGGCTGCGCCCGATCAGCGCCGGCAGGCTGAAAAACGGCCCCAGATGCACCGTCAGCGCATCGGCCCACGCATAGAAAAGCCCCAGGAACGGCGCCAGCAGGATGACGCAATAGGCGATCAGGGCCAGCCAGCGCCCCCAGTTATGCAATGCCGGCGTCACCCCCCGCGCCGGCGCCACCGCGCCATCGCGCTGCCACAGCCACAACCGCCATGCGACAGTCGCGAACACCAGGCTGCCCAGCAGATAATGCCAGCCGCGATACTCCTCGCGCAGCGGGCCAAAGCGATCGCTGCGGGCGAGGAACACCGTCAGTTGCTGATGGCTGAAATACAGGATGGCGACCGCCCAGCCGGCGATGACGCTGCTCCGACTATAGGTTTTGTCCGCCATTGGCCCCACCCTTTCGATGAAGGAACGCTAGGCTGCATGCGCCATAGGCAATGGCAATCCGCTGCTTTTATCCGGCTGGCGGATGGACGCCGGCGTGTCGCTGGTTCAGCGTGTCTGGCAGTTCAGTCTGCGGCGGTGAAAATTCGGGACATGTCATGCCAATCAAGCGTCTGTTGTTCGTCCTGTTGGCACCGCTGCTGATGGCCGCCACTTACCCTGCCGATGTCGAGGCGGTTTACGCTGCGCGCTTTCAGGACATCGCCAGCAGCGGCCGCGGGGAATTGAGCCATTACGACCCGCAGGAGGTCCTGCCCGGCGCCAGGCCCGCGCCGCTGCCGCTTGCCGCCACGCCCGATATCGATCCCGCAGCGCTGACGGCGGCGGCTGCCTATGCCGAGGCCAATAAGTCCAGCGCCTTCATCGTCATCCACAAGGGCAAGGTGCAGGCGGCGCACTATTTCGGCGGGGCAACGGCAGCGACCGAGATTGTTTCCAAATCACTCGCCAAGCCGATCACCGCCCTGGCCATCGGTCGGGCACTGGCGCTGGGCAAGATCAAATCGCTTGATCAGCCGGCCAGTGATTTCATCACCGAATGGCGCGGCACCCCCAAGGCGGCGATCCTGATCCGCAACTTGCTCGACATGCGGTCGGGCCTGCTCGCGCAAGGGGTTTCGACCGATCCCGCCAACCCGTGGAGCCGCAGCTATCTGCACCCCTACCACGACCGCATCATTGTCGAGGACTATCCGCTGACCGACCCGCCTGGCAGCATTTATGAGTATAACAATGCCACGTCGGAACTGGTGGCTTTGGTCATCGAACGCGCCACGGGCCGGCGCTATGCGGAATTCGTTGGGAAGGAAGTGTTGCAGCCAATCGGCGCCCCCGGCGGCCATGTCTGGATCAATCGCCCCGGCGGCCTCGCCCATAGCGGCTGCTGCGCCTTGCTGCCCGCCGAAAGCTTCGCGCGCATGGCGATGCTGGTGGCTCAGGATGGTATGTGGCGCGGCAAGCGCCTGCTGCCAAAGGGCTATGTTGCAGCAATGAAGACCCCGACGCCGCAGAATCCGCATTATGGTCTGGGGTTGTGGATCGGCGGCGCGTATATCGAGCGGCGCGGCTTTGCCAATCCGTCCC
>JANYCM010000297.1 GCA_025360285.1 Sphingomonadales bacterium | reverse complement strand
CCGCCGCCCAAACCCCGGCACCGATCAGCAGATAGGGCCACAGCACCTGCACCTTCAACCGGTTGAGCCCGAACAACAACAGCAGGCCGGCGGCCGCCAGTGCCAGCGCGGGCAGGTTCAGGCTGGCGGTATAGACCAGCGCGATGATCAGGATGGCGCCCAGATCATCAATGATGGCGATGGCGGTGAGCAGCAGCTTCAATGACCCTGGCACACGCTTGCCAAGCAGCGCCAGCACGCCAAGGGCAAAGGCAATGTCGGTGGCGGCCGGAATGGCCCAGCCGCCGCGATTGGCCGGAATATGGCGATTAAGGGCGAGATAGACGATCGCCGGTACGATCATGCCGCCCAACGTCGCCGCGCCGGGCAGCACGCGCCGGCCCCATGATGACATTTCGCCGTCGATGAGTTCACGCTTGATCTCCAGCCCGACGAGCAGGAAAAACAGCGCCATCAGGCCGTCGTTGATCCAGTGCTGGACCGACAGCGGCCCGGCCTTGACGTGCAGCGCGTGCTGATAGGCTTCCGAAAGCGGTGAATTGGCCACGGTCAGCGCCAGTACCGCCGCCGCCATCAGCACATAACCACCGGCGGCTTCGGCGGTCAGCAACCGCCGGATCATGGTCAAGGGGCGCGGACTTTTCACCGCGTTTTCATCTTCAGCCGCGGCCGGCGTAATTGGCTTCGACCCAGGTGCGATAACTGCCATCGAGCACCGCGCGCCACCAATCTTCATTGGCCAGATACCAGGCCAATGTGCTGGCAAAGCCCTGTTCAAAACTGCGCGCCGGGGCATAGCCGATTTCGGCGCGGGCCTTGGTTTCATCAATGGCATAGCGCCGGTCATGGCCGGGCCGGTCGGCGACGGTGGTTTTCAGGCTGGCACTGGGCAGCCCGCGCGCTGCCGGGGCATCGGGAAAGCGCGTGGCCAGCGCCGGATCGGCGGCGAAGGCCGCATCGACAGCCGCGCACAGCGTGTCGATGACGGTGATGTTGGGCAATTCGGCACCGCCGCCGATGCAATAGGTTTCGCCGACCCGGCCGCGCAGCAACACCGCCTCGATACCGCGGCAATGGTCCTCGACATGCAGCCAGTCACGGATCTGCATGCCATCGCCATAGATCGGCAGCGGGCGGCCGTGCAGGGCATTGATCAGGAACAGCGGAATCAGCTTTTCGGGGAACTGATAAGGACCATAATTATTCGAGCAATTTGAAGTCGTTACGTCAAGTCCATAGGTATGATGCCAAGCGCGGACGAGATGGTCACTGGCGGCTTTCGAGGCTGAATAGGGGCTGTTGGGGGCATAGGCGGTGGTTTCGCTGAACGCCGGATCGTTCGGCCCCAGCGTGCCATAGACTTCATCGGTCGAGACATGGTGGAAGCGGTGCGGCTTGCCGCCCGCGCCGAGCCAAACGGCGCGGGCGGCGGTGAGCAGGCTCATGGTGCCCAGGATATTGGTGTCGATGAAGGCGGCGGGGCCATGGATGGACCGATCGACATGGCTTTCGGCGGCGAAATGTAAGATCGTGTCGATGGCCCTGTCGCGCAGCAAGGTTTCGACCAGCGCCGTATCGCGGATATCGCCTTCGATCAGGTCAACGGCATTGGCGCCGGCAAGGTTGGCGCGGTTGCCGGCGTAAGTCAGCGCGTCGAGCACCGTGATGCTGTCATCGGGGTGATGTTGGCGCCAGTAATGCACGAAATTGGCGCCGATGAAGCCGGCGCCGCCGGTAACGAGCAAATTGGTCACGGCTGGGCCTCCTTCAGGGCGGCGAGGCAAAGGCGAAGTTCGGTGCGCCACGGGGCGGCGACGCCGGTTATCGCCCAGGTCGCGGTCTTGTCGAGCACGCTGTAGGATGGGCGCCGGGCCGGGGTGGGATAGTCTTCGGTGCGGATCGGGATGACCGGCACGGCCTTGTCCAACAGGCCGAGCGCCAGCGCTTCTTCCTGGATGGCGACGGCGAAATCATACCAGCTCGCGGCGCCGGCGTCGGTCCAGTGGAAGGTACCGCGGGCATCGGCGGCGAGCAGCGCCCAAAGGGTGCGCGCCAGGCCAGCAGCATGGGTCGGCGTGCCGATCTGATCGGCGACGACTTTCACCTCCGGGCGTTCGCGCATCAGCCGCAGCATGGTGTGGACGAAATTATTGCCCTGCGCCGCATAGACCCAGGCGGTGCGGACGATCAGCGCGCCCGGGCCGGCAGCGTGCTCGCCGTCGAGCTTGGTCTGGCCATAGACGCCGAGCGGGTTGGGCGCGTCATCCGGCGCATAGGGCCGGCTGGCGGTGCCATCGAAGATGAAGTCGGTCGAGACATGGACGAGGCGCGGTGCGACAGCCGCAAGATTGGCCACGGCATCGACATTGATGCGCCGCGCGCCGGCTTCATCGGCCTCGGCCTTGTCAACGGCGGTATAGGCGGCGGCGTTGATGATGACATCGGGGGCGGTGGCGGCGACAACGCGCGCGACGACGGCCGGATCGGTGATGTCGAAATCGGCCTCGGGCGGGGCGATGGCGGTGACGCCGGCCGGCACGCTGGCCTGCAAGGCGCGGCCCAACTGGCCGCCGGCGCCGGCAATGAGCACCTTCATGCGAACACCTCGGCAGCGGCGAGCAATGGCGCTGAGGCATCCTTGCCGGACAGCGCCGGGGTCACGCCGGTATCGGGCCAGGCGATGCCGATCGCCGGATCGTCCCAGCGGATGCCGCGGTCATTCGGCGGATCATATAGCGCCGTGCATTTGTACAGGAAATCGGCGGTGTCGGAGAGCACGAGGAAGCCATGGGCGAACCCCGGCGGCACCCACAACATGCGTTTGTTGGCGTCGCTGAGTTCATAGCCGACCCATTGGCCGAAATGCGGCGAGGAATGGCGGATATCAACGGCCACATCAAAGACCGCGCCGCTGGTCACGCGCACCAGTTTGCCTTGCGGATTCTGCAACTGATAATGCAGCCCGCGCAGCACGCCTTTCGCCGAGCGGCTGTGATTGTCCTGGACGAACGCCAGGTCCAGCCCGGCTTCGGCAAAGCTGCGGGCGTTCCAGGTTTCAATGAAAAAGCCACGATCATCGCCGAACACTTTTGGTTCGATCAGCTTGACGCCGGGCAGGGCGGTATCGGTGACGATCATCCGGCGATCTTCAACTGGGTGAGCAGATATTCGCCATAGCCGGATTTGCGCAAGGGTTCGGCGATGCGCGCCAGCTGTTCGGCGGTGATGAAGCCCTGGCGCCAGGCGATTTCCTCCGGGCAGCAGATTTTCAGCCCCTGGCGTTCCTCGACGATACGCACATAAAGCCCGGCATCGAGCAGCGAGGCATGGGTGCCGGTATCGAGCCAGGCGAAACCGCGGCCCATCAGTTCGACATTCAGCTTGCCGGCTTCGAGATAGAGCCGGTTGAGATCAGTAATCTCCAGCTCGCCGCGCGGCGAGGGCTTGACCTCGCGCGCCAGCTTCACGGCATCGCCATCGTAAAAATACAGGCCGGTGACGGCATAGTTGGATTTCGGCACCGCCGGCTTTTCCTCGATCGTCGCGGCGCGGCCGGCGGCATCGAAGGACACCACGCCATAGGCCTGAGGGTCCTTGACATAATAGCCGAACACCGTGGCGCCATCGGCGCGGGCGTCGGCGCGGGCGAGCAGTTCGGGCAGGCCATGGCCGTAGAAGATATTGTCCCCCAGGATCAGCGTCGAAGGCCGGTCCCCGATGAAATCCGCGCCGATATGATAGGCCTGTGCCAGCCCCTTGGGTTCGGGTTGAACGGCATAATCGATCGCCATGCCCCAGTCCGAGCCATCGCCGAGCAGGCCGCGAAACGCCGCGCTGTCGTGCGGGGTGGTGATGATCAGCACCTCGCGGATGCCGGCGAGCATCAGCACCGACAGCGGGTAATAGATCATCGGCTTGTCATAAACCGGCATCAGCTGCTTGGAGACCGGCTTGGTCAGCGGATACAGCCGGGTGCCCGATCCGCCCGCCAGGATGATGCCGCGCCTGCCCGTCTGTGCCGTCATGCTCGCCCCTGTATCAAGCGCCGGACCAGGCCGACGAAGCTGCGCGCCTGGTCGAGCGGATTTTCGCGTGCCGCCGCGGCCCACAGCTTCATGCCGCGATACCGGGGCACAGGGCGCCCGGCAACCGCCATCGCCGCCAGCCGTGACAATATCTGGCGTTTGCGCCGCGCCTGATGCGGCTGCATCTTGATGATCTCGCCAATGTCGAGCGGCGTGGTTTCCAGTCGGCCGGCGGCGCGGGCTTCCTTGAGCAGGGCAGCACCGATGCCGGTGCGCGCCATCACCAGGCTGCGGCCGTCCTGTTCTTCGAAACTTGGATAGCCGCGGTCATCGCCATACCAGGCATCGGCGCAAGCGATATCGGCTGATCCGCCGACCGCATCGGGGCAGATCTTGCAGCGGAACTGCACTTCCTTCGACAATATTTGCCCCCAGGAGTCGGCATAGCTCATGCGGCACGTGGTGCCGTCTTTCAGGGTGGCGGTGGCGAAACCCGGCCAGCCATCGCCGCGATAGCGGAACGATGCCACGTCTTCGCGCTTCACGCCGAGCCGATCAAGGATGCGGCCATTGCCGGCGGCGCTGGGGATGCCGGCGCAGAAGAAGGCCAGCATCAGCGGCACTTTTTCGGCGATGCGTGGATCGGCGGCGGCGCGGGCACGCAGGGCCGAGACATCGCAGGGCTTGCCGACAAAGGCAAAGCGGCCGGGGCGCGCCAGCCAGTCTTCCAGCCCGGCCAGCGGCGCCGAAGTAGCATAGCGCGACCCGGCGGCGTTGAAGATATCTTCGTAACTCGTCGACACCACGGTATGATTGCCGGTGGGGACCAGCGGATCGGCGGCAGTCTGCACGACGAAATCGACCAGCCCGGTTTCCAGCGCATGGACGAGCAGCACCGAGATGACGCCGCCCGATGACGCCTGATGGCGCAGGCGCTGATCCGTCGCAAAGCCGGTGCCGATGAAATAGGCCGGGCCCCAGAGTGGATCGTCGATCGGGGCGGTGGTGGTGATCTTGACGGTAAGGCCGGGGCAGGCGGCGGCGATGGCGCGATCCTGTTCGGCCGACACCGGCCCGCTTTCCTGTGGCCGCAAATAGCCCGGCGCGACCATTGCCATGCTGACCGCCTGAGGTGCGATGGCGGCACACAGTCCGCAGCCGGTGCAGCTTTGGGCGCGGGCGACACGCGCGAGAGCGGGTGAACCGGTCATCGCGCGGCGGCGGTGAACTGGTTGGCCAATTCGGCGGTATAGGCTTCCAGCCCCGCCTCGATCACCGGCGTGCCGAGCGCAATATCGGCGGCGACATCAGCGCGCCGGGCGAAGGCATCGAGCACAAAGGCCGTCGCGGTGGCGGTATCCATGCCCTTGGCATTGACTACCCAGGGGTAGTTCAGCCCGCCATACAAGCCTTCGAATTTGCGGCTGTAGCTGATCGGCACAACCGGAATGCCGGCGGAATAGGCTGCGATGGTGGCGTGCATCCGCGCGCCAACAAGGAAATCCAGCGCGGCGATGCAGCTTTTCGCCGCCGTTGGCGAGACGAAATTGGCAATACGGTGAACCTGGGGGAATTCGGCCTTCAGCGCGTCACAGGCGGCGCCATCATCATCGCGCGGCATATCCGGCGCGATGACATGCGGCACCAGGTGCAGCTCAACGTCCGGCATGGCCGTAAAGGCGGTGATCAGCGCACGGGTCATCGCCGGATAATCAAAGCCCAGGCCATATTGGTTGCTGCCGGAATAACCGCCGCTCATCAGCAGGCCCGAGACATTGAGACCAACCTTGATCGGCCCGCCGGGAAGCTTCGCCGGGCGATCATAGGGCAGGGCGAAGGCCACATCGATGACTTGCCGGGCATTGGCGCTGGGTGCCATTTTCTGCAGCACCGCCATCGACAGCGGATCACGGGCAAACACCACGCGGGCCTTGCGGCAGGCCCAGGCGGCCAGCGCCGTGTGCGGCTGGCGGGTGAACGGCCCGATGGTTTGCGGCGACAGCAGCAGCGGTGTGCCGGCTAGGATCGGGATCGCCTTGGTCGCCATGATATAGGCAAAACGCTTGTCGGGGTAGATGTCGGCAAAACTGTCCCCGGCGCCGATATCGAGCATGATGTCATGGGCGCGGATATCCGCAAGATAGCCGCCTGGCGATGCCATGTAGCGGCCATCGATGACCCGCATGGCGATGTCATCGCCGGTAATATAGGGCACGCCGGTTTCGCGTGCACCGATCAGGGTGAATTCAGGTCTCAGTCCTGCCCGTGCCGCCGCGGCGCGGGCAAGAGCGATATTGCCGATGCTCAGCGCCCCGACGCCAAGATTGCCTGCGGCTGCCGAATGCCAGAGCAAGCCGATCCTGAGCGTCTGCAAGCGCCTTGTCTCCGAATTGACGGGGGCGGGAGCGCCCCCGTGCCGATAGTCTATTTGGCGGGTGCCGGTGTTGCGGCGGGTGTTGCTGTTGCGGTCGCTGCTGCTGCATCAGGGGCAGCCGGCGTGGCCACAGGTGGCTTGGGGAAAACCGGCGGGCCATAGCCCTTGGCATAGACGATCTTAGATTTGTAGCTTTCCTTGAAGCGGTTCAATTCGCTCGCCAGTCGCTTCTGCACTTCCTGCCGTTGCAGGATATTCTGGGCGAAGGTGACGGCCTTTTCGCCGATGAACGGCTTGGTCGCCGTGCTGGTCACATTGTTGACATAGATGATCGGGGCCGGGGCACCATTGGGCTGGTCGGCGAAGATGAAGGGTTCGCCATTGGCGGTGGCGCTGATCTTGCTGATCGCTGTCGTCAGTGCCGGGGCGATGGCCAGCGAATCGAGTTGCTGCGGCGCGCGGCGATATTCGATATTGGCATCGAGCAGGATCTTTTCGACTTCGCCCATCGATTTGGCGGCCTTCAACGGCAGCGAATCAAGGTTGGCGGGTTGCAGGAACTGGATCTGGTCGATCGTGAAAATCTTGCGGTCGCCGAACAATTGCGGATTGTCAGCGACAAATTTCTGCGCCGCCTCGCGGGTTGTCGCCTGCACCTTGGACTGGATGTCGGATTGCAGCACCTGGACGAGAAGGTTTTCATCGGTGCGTTGCTTGGCCATCAGGAAATCCGGGTTCTTGTCCAGATTGCGCTTCTGGGCTTCGTCGGCCAGCATCTTGCGCTCGACGACCCGCGCCAGTGCCACGGCTTCGACGAGCTTGCGCTGGTCGGGCGTGCCGCGGTTGGGGATCAGCTTCAATTCGGCGTTGAGTTCATGGATGGTGACGTCGCGGCCATCGACTCGCGCGACAACCTGACCACCCGGGGTCTTTTCGGCGCTGTCACAGCCTGCCAGCGTCAACAGCGCGACGGCCGCCGAAGCCAGAAATCCTGCCTGCACTCTTTTTTGGGCCAACACCATCATTTCAAACTCCCCATGCCGTTTAGCCGGTCATCCATAGCCGAATGCGCCACAGGCGGCTTCCCGGTCAATATTTAACGCCAAACAGCGCCCGCATTATAGCCATGGCCTTGCGGGGCTGACGGCGCAGCAGTCGGCGTGCCACCAGACCAAGCGAAACGATCCAATGCCAGGGCAGCAGCAACGGCCAATGCCTGCGGATGAAGGCCAGGCGGGACCGTGTCAGCCAATAGTCCGACATGTCGCTGCGGGCACCGGGCACGCCCGATGATCCGATCGATCCGCCTTCCTTGTGATAGACGGTCGCCCCTTGCGCAAAGCCGATGACATAGCGATTTTCACCGCGTTTTGCCCAATCGATTTCCTCATAATAGAGGAAATAGCTTTCATTCATCGGGCCGATGGTTTCCAGAAAGGATCGGCTGGCGGCCAGTGACGCGCCGAGGACGAAATCGGTTTCGGCGGCAACGCGCGCCGGATCAAAGGGCAGGCTGGCCGATTCCCGTGCCCCGATGCCGCGCGATTGCCCGGTCCAGACGCTGAAGCGATGGCCGTTTAGCGCCTGCAGCATGTCGGGGTGATGATAAAAGCGCACCACCGTGCCGCACATGCCAATATTGTGGGTGGCGGCCATGCGTGAAACCAGCGCCGCGGCGGCACTCGCTTCGATGACGGTATCATTGTTGAGCAGCCAGAAATAATCGATGCGCGGATCGGCGAGGAGGAGGCGCAGGCCAAGGTTGTTGCCGCCGGCAAAGCCGAGATTGCCGCCGGCTTCAACCAGCGTCAGCGGTACATCGCTGCGTCCTGCCACGCCGCTGATATCGGCGGCTGCGAGGCGGTTGGTGCGGATCGGCTTTGGCAGCGCCGGCTGCGAAAACCGCGCCATTTCGGGATTGGTCGGCGTGGCGGGCAGATGACCGGCCGCCCAGGCCGCGATTTTGTCCAGTGAGTCATCGCCTGAATCATTGTCCACAACGACGACGCGGACCGGAATCGAGCTGCGAAACACCGATTCCAAACATTCGATCGTATCGGCCGGGCGCTTCCAGTTGACCAGGACGATGCCCAGGCGCGCCGGTTCGGCCCGCCGCGCTGCGGCGCGCGGCGCCTCCGCCACTGGTGTCTGATCGGCGATATTTTCGTTCATGCGTGTCGGTTCCAGAAATCGGCCCCCGATTCGGACGGCGTATACGTCAGGCGGGCCATTTCCATGGCGCGAAAAAGCCGGATGCGGGCCAAAATGCCGATCCCGAGACAGCGGTTATTCAATCCTGACAATTTATCAGATGTTAACAGCTTCAGGCTCTCGACGGGGATGGACGCCAGCAGCGCGATAGCGCGGGCGAACCATCGCCATAATGGCCGACCCATTGCGACATGGTCATTGTAATCATGCCGAACATGACGTTGCCATTTGCGGGTCAGCGCCGCGAAATCCGGCCGGGCCGGATGATAGACCAGCATTGACGGCACGAAACGGGTGGCATGGCCGGCGGCATGGGCGCGTTGTCCCCAATCGACATCCTCGGCGCGTTCGATGCCGGCAAAGGGGCCGACCAGGGCATGGACCGGTGCCGCCATCGCCAGATTCGCCGTGACCGAAAATTGCTTTTGTTCGATGTAAAGCTTCTGGCGAAAGCCGAACACCGCCTCATAGGCTTCGATACCCGTCAGGTGGCGTGGATCGACAAAATCGATCTTCACGTCACCGCCGATGACGGTGGTTTGCTCATCCCCGTCCAACGCATCAACCGCTGCCTGGAGCCAGCCAGGGGCGGCGCGGCAATCGGCATCGATAAAGGCCAGCAGCGGCGCCCTGGCAGCGGCAATGCCGCGATTGCGTGCGAGGCCAGGGCCGGGCCGGGGTTCGGCCAGGAATCGCACCCCCGGGAATGCTGCCATCACCGCATCGAGCGACATTCGCGAACCATTATCGACGACGATCACGTCCGCCGTGCCATGATCCAGGCACTGTGCCACCACCGATGTCAGGCAGCGCGCCAGCATGTCGGGGGTATTGAGGTGCGGGATGATCACCGACACGCGCGGGGGCGGCGAGCCAACACCCGGCGCGACCGCCGGGCAGGCAGCCACAGTCGTCGGATGATCGGCCCCCATGCTGGTCATGTTGCAGTGCAATACCGATCACGGGTCGTGCTGCCAACCGGAATTGCTGTCAAAGCTGCGGGCCAAGCGTGGTGGGGCCGGGATGAAACGCCGCTTCCGGCCGTGTAGCAACCAGCGCCTTCAGGCTGGCCTTGTCACCTTCCCACCAGCGCGAGGCTTCGATGGCGGCGATGGTGGCGGCATCGAAGCGGTCGCGCCGGTGCCGCGCCGGCAGGCCAGTCATGATTGCATAGGGCGGCACATCGGTGGTGACGACGGCGCCGGCGCCGATGATGGCGCCGCGGCCGATGGCCTTGCAGCCCGGCGTGATGATGGCATTATGGCCGATCCAGACATCGTCGCTGATCTCCAGCCAGGCCGGATCGATGCGATCGGCGGGAATCACACCAAATTTGGCTTCATACAGAAACGGATGCGTCGTCAGCGAATCCATCGGATGATTGGCATCGAGGATGCGGACGGATTTGGCAAAGGAGCAATAGCGGCCGATCCGCGTGCGCGCCGGAAAGCGCCACCGGTCGAAACAGCCATAGCTGTACAGCCCGACTTCGAGCTGCCAATGGCGCGCCGCATAGGCGCGCAGCGCCAGGCTTTCATATTCGTCGCGCTGCCACAGCCGCAGGCGCAATTTTTCGATCAGGCGCGTGATCATCGCCGGGTTCGTGTCATTCAGGCGGCCAATTGTGCCATGGCCGCCGACATCAGCAGCAGCGCTGACACGCCTGGGTAGCGGAAGCGGAAGCGCAATTCACCGCCATCAAGGATTTCCAGTAGATCATGCGGTTGTGCAAACTGGCGCAGTGCGCGTTCGACGGCCGCGGCGGCATGGCCGGGGCCGAGTTCAACCAGCGCATCATCTACACTGAAATAGCCATCGGCGGAACTGCCGGCGCGGGCGGCGGCGATCAGCAGCGGCCATTGCGCCCTGGCTTCCTCACGCGCCAGATTGGCCTGGACCCGGCGGGGCAGCGAGGCATTCCAATCGGTCAGCACGCGCTCGACGGCGGCGCGGCCATGCGCTTCGGTCACCGTGGCATTGCGGGCGCCCAGCGCCACCATGCCGGCATGATAGCCCATGAGGCGAACAAGATAGGGTGATCCGCCCGCAACCGTGGTGATCAGTTTGGCCGCGGCATCGGAATAGACCAGGTCCGCCGCATTTTCGCCGATGGCCAGAACTTCGCGCACCTCGGTCATCGACAGCGGCCGCATCGGCAGGCCCATGATGTTGCGCCGGATGGAGGGCGCATAGCCGACCAGTTCATCCAGATTCTGCGCCACCCCGGTAAGTACCAACTGCACCCTGGCCGCACGATCCGACAGATTCTTGATCAGTTCGGCGACATCGCGGCGGAAACTGACATCGAGCACCCGGTCATATTCATCAAGGATGATGATCACCCTGGTGCCGGTGATTTCCGAAAGCAGATCGGCAAGTTCACGCGGGCCGAAATGTTCCTCGATCATCGTATCGAAATGGCCGCCACTTTCGGCTTCGGGCGAGTTGGGCAGGATCGATTTATGGTAGAGCCGCGGAATGCGCGCGGCAAAGGCGCGGAACATCGTATCGAAGCGTGCCTCGGTTCCGCAGCTGCCATAGAGCACGAGATACCGGGCTTCACGCGCGGTTTCGGCAAAGACATGCGCCAGGCTGGTCTTGCCAATCCCGCGTTCGCCATAGACGACAACGTGCATGCGCTGTTGTTCAACGGCACTGATCAATTGCGCCAGGGCATCACGGCGACCGGCAAAATGCTCCCGATTTATCACCGGCTGCGACGCGCCCAGCGCATCACGCAGCGCGATTCGACGCCGGGTGAGCAAGACATCGACATCGGCGCTTTCAACATCGTCCGACGCGCTGGCGGCAAAGCGCGGCAGGCTGGCGGAACGACTGGACTCGGCCGGTTCGTGCCACAGGCGGTCAAGAATGGCCGCCGGGCGCTCCCGCGCTGAAAAAGCCGGCACAGACAGGACATCTGTTTCAGGGATGGCGACAGCGATCATGTTAATATTGTCGGCGGCCGGCGGCGATTCTTGCGGCGCATCCCCCGGTTGCTCTGGCTGTGACCGTGCCCAAGGTCTCCAATTCATCGCGTCGTGATCCCGTCATGCTAGAGACTGACGTTCCTATATACGGCAGACCCGGCGATTCACAGGTGCTTTTAAAGCGGTTTTTGTATCCGGGGCCCGGTGTCAAGCCCGTGTGACGACAGAAACACCAATGCCATGGTAACTTGCCGGCTTGACGCGGGGCGTGTAGCAGCCGTGACAGTAATTCGATGCACAGCGAAGGAAGGGTTGGTCTTGGCGGATTGGGCATTGCGCCGCATGACGGGGGCATCGCTGATCCTGTCAGCGATCATTGTGGCCGCGCCTGTCGTTGCGACCCCGAGCACCGATGGCGATGACCCGGCGCTGCAAAGTTCCGGCCTGATCGATGTGTCGCCGGTCGTGGGCCGTGGTTATGACCTCCAGGCCTCGGTGCGCACCGTGTCGGACAGCAATTTCCGGCGCACCAATCCGGGCGAAGCCGGGGTCCGGGTGTCGCCTTTGGTGTCGGCCGGCCTGGGGCTGCCGGTGGGCCGCCAGCAATTGTTCATCGGCGGCGATGTCGGCCGCGACATTGTCATCGACAAATCGGCCTTCAACCGCAATCGCTACCTGATCGGCGGCGGCCTTAATTGGCGGCTGGGGGTGCGGTGCAGCGGATCGCTGGTCAGCCAATATTCCAGCCGGCTCAGCACCCTGTCCGACCAGGCGACCTTTGTGCCCAATGTGCAGGACAATTTCGTCACTGGCGGTTCGTTGACGTGCCAGTCCCCGGTGGGTTTCGGCTTTGGCGGCACCGTTCGCCACAGCGAAATCCGCAATGAATTGGCCCAGCGCAAGGCGTTCGACGTCAACAGCACGACCTATTCGCCGAGTTTGAGCTATTCGCTGCCGGCGCTGGGCCGGTTTTCGCTCGGCGGATCGATCAATGACGTCGAATATCCGGGTCGTATCGTCACGGCAGTTACCGGCCCGGTCAATGATCGGGTGCGTTTCCTGTCGGCGCGGCTGGGCTTTGAACGGCAATTGGGTTCACGTCTGCAAGTGTCGCTGGGCCTGTCCTATATCAAGGTCAAGCCCAAGCCCGATGCGACTTTGGTGCCTGATGGTCTGGGCAATGTCTTTCTCGTTCCGCGCGCCGGTTACAGCGGTGGCGGCTATGACGCGGGCATCGCCTACAAGCCGTCGCCGCGCCTCAGCTTCCAATTTTCGGCGGCGCAATCGGCAACCGTATCGGCCAATGTCGGTTCGCTGTTCATCGTCGATCGGCAGTTTGGCGTCGATGCGACCTACAAGCTGGGCAGCTCGCTTACGGCCGGCCTGGGCGTGACCCGCAATGAACGCAATTATCGTAGCAGCTTTGCCACCCTGGTTGAACCGCAACGCCGGGTCAGTGATCGCGTCGATCGCGTCTATGCCCAGATCGGTTATCAGCCGGTGAAACTCTATTACATCGGCATTGAAGTGGCGCACCAGCAACGCCATTCGGTGCCTGACCTTTATAATTACACCAGCACGACCGCTGCGTTGACCTTGCGCGTGGATTTGGGGAGAAGTTCATGATCCGCATCACCTTCTGGCTTCGCCTGTTGCTGGTCGCCATCGGCCTTGCTTTCGGCAACGCGGCCATGGCGGCAGAGCCTGTCGATCAGGGCTATGTGCTTGGCCCCGATGATGCCGTTCAGGTTATTGTCTATGGCCAGACCGATGTATCGACGACGACGCGCATCAAGGCCGATGGCACGATTGTCATGCCGTTGATCGGCACTTTGAAGGTGTCCGGCCTGACCAATATTGGTCTTGCCAAGCTGGTGACCGACAAGCTGACGCAAGGCGGCTTCCTCAAGGCGCCGGTCGTCAACGTCGAAATCGGCGCCTATGTCAGCAAATCGGTGAACGTTGCCGGCCGGGTCGCAACCCCCGGCATCATTGCGCTCGATCGCCCGTACCGCGCGGTTGATGTCCTGCTAAAGGCCGGCTGGCTGCGCGAAACCGGTGCCAGCTATGTCTATCTGCGGCGCCCCGGCAGCCCGGAACAGCGGCTGGAGATCGAAGCCATGGTCCGCGGCGACCTTGACAAAAATCCACTGATGCGTGCCGACGATACACTGTATGTGCCTGAAGCCGATAATTTCTTTATCTATGGCCAGATCAACCGTCCGGGCACTTTTCCCGTATTGGCTGGTATGACCATCAGGCAGGCATTGGCGGTAGCCGGCGGTGCAACGCCACAAGGATCGACCGGCAAGGTTGGCCTGGTGCGCAGCGGCGGCAAGGAAGTTGATGCGGACCTGTCTCAGGTCGTGCAGAAAAATGACGTTATCATCGTCAAGGAGCGCCTGTTCTGATGTTCCTTCTGATGTTTCGCCGATCATTGAACAAGGTGATGCGCCGATGAGCCTGATCCAATTCCTGCGTATTCTGGTGGCCCGGCGCTGGATCATCCTGCTGTCGATGCTGACCTGCCTTTCGGTGGCGGTGGTCGTCGCCAAATTGCTGCCGGAACGCTACACGGCGAAAGCGCGCGTCATCCTTGACATCGTCAAGCCCGACCCCGTCACTGGCCAGATCATTGGTGGCCCGGCGATTCGCAGCTATGTGCGGACACAGATTGAATTGATCCAGGATTACCGTGTCGCCGGCGATGTCGTAGACAAGGCCGGCTGGGCCGATAATCCCAAGGTCGTCGCCGCCTGGCAGGCCGATACCGGCGGCATTGGCGATCTGCGCCGCTGGGCAGCGCAGCGGATCATCGATGCAACGACAGCCGATGTCGTTGAAGGTTCGAACATCCTGGAAATCACCTATCAGGGGCCCAACCCGCAGGTCGCCAAGTCGATCGTCGGCATGTTGCGCGATGCCTATATCGAATCAAGCCTGCGCTTCAAAACCGACAGCGCCGGGCGTTCGGCAGATTGGTACCGCGAACAATCGGACCGGGCTGCCAAAGCGCTCACCGCAGCCGAGACAGCACGGTCCAAGTTCGAACAGGAAAATGGCATCCTGATGGGCCCGGCGAATGTCGAGGCCGAAAGTGCCAAGCTGGCCGGCCTTCAACAGGCGCTGCTGGCGGCGCAGGGCGGCGAAGGCGCCCAGCAATTTGCCGCAGCCAAGGAAGCCACGACATCGCCAGTTGTCGATCAATTGAAGATCCAGCTGGCGACCCTCAATGACCAGATGGAACAGGCCGCCGAAAAACTCGGCCTGGAACATCCCACTTACAAGGCCCTGCAATCGCGCAAGGCCCTGCTGTCCAGCCAATTGGCCAAGGAACAGGCGGCGGCCCGCGCGGCCGGGGCGGCACAAAGCGGATCGTCGCGGCAATCGGTGGCGCAGCTGCAAGCGCAATATGATGCCCAGAAGATCAAGGTGCTGGGCATGAAGGACAAGCTTGACCAGCTGGCGCAATTGCAGCGCGAAGTTGATCAACGCCGCGATCAATATGACAAATCCGCCGCAAAAACCGCTGACTTGCGCTTGCAGGCCGATGTTTCGGAAAGCGGCCTGGTGGTGCTTGGTGATGCCGTCGGCGATGGGCGGCCGTCCTTCCCCAACTGGCCGCTGATCGTTGGCCTTGCCACCGTCTTCGGGTTTGGCCTGGGGGTGGCGCTCAGCCTGGTCGTCGAACTGTTCGCCCGCCGGGTCAGGGGGTCCGAGGATCTTGCCTTTGCCGGCAAGGTACCCGTGCTTGCCGTCATCGCGGCGGCACCGTCCAACCCCTGGCGTGAACGGCTGAAACGCTGGCTCAGCCGGCGTCCGCAGACGCCCGAATGGCAACCCGCACAATGAGCACGCCCGCCATGGATATCGACGGCAGTAACAACACGCGATCCCGCATAGAAGGCGGGCCGGCGATTTTCGACGCGCCGATCCGCGATGCGCTGTTGCGACTGGGCTATCTGACCGAAGAGCAGACCGACAAGGTGATGGAGGCCCAGGCCGAAAAGGGCCTGGATTTTGACCAGGCCGCGCTGGAAATGGGCTTCATCACCACCGAAGACCTTGATCGCGCCCGCGATGTGCTGATCAACAGCCTGGCCTTGCAATCGGGCCGGGTGCGGCCGGTCTCCGACGAGCTGGTTGTGCTGAACGATCCGGCGGGCGCCAGGGCTGAAGCCATCCGCCTGCTGCGCACGCAAATCATTGCCCAGCATATCAAGGTGGGGCGCCGCGGGCTTGCCATGGTGTCGGCGGTTGATGGCGTTGGTTGCAGCTATATCACCGCCAATCTGGCCGCCGCCCTGTCGGAAGTCGGCATCAAGACACTTGTCGTTGATGCCAATATGCGATCACCGCGCATCGACCAGATTTTCGGCCTTGATCCGAACGCTACCGGCTTGTCGAGCTTTCTGTCGTTGCAGGTGGCGCGGCCGGAACGCGTTGTCCATGCCAATGTCCTGCCCAATCTTTCGATCATCACAGCCGGGCCACCGGTGGCGCGGCCGCAGGAATTGCTGGCCTCCATGCGCTTCCGCGATGGTGTCAACACCATGCTGCGCGGCTATGATATCGTGCTGTTCGATACACCGGCGGCCAATGCCAATGCCGATGCACTGACGGTGGCGGCCGCCGCCGGATACGCCCTGCTGGTGGCGCGCCGTGACCATAGCTACTTCAAGGATATCACGGTTCTTACCGCGCAACTTGGATCGTCGCGCTGCCCGGTCATCGGTTCGGTTCTCAACGAGTTTTGACAATGGCCACCGCCGCCCCTGTGTTGCCGGTCAACTGGTCGGCGCTTGCCGCGCGCCATTGGCCGTTGCTGGCCGGCGGCCTGGCGATGGGCCTGCCGACATTGTTTGCCATGGCACGCGGGCCCTGGTCGATCGAATCGGGGGTGCATGGCCCGATTGTTCTGGCGACGGGCCTGTGGCTGATCCTGCGGCGGTTGCCCGACATCATGGCGCGGATGCAACCGGGCAATGTGGCAATGGTCATCGCCGGGCTGGTGATTGCCTTGCCGGCCTATGCCTTTGGGCGGGCATTTGATTTCATCAGCGTCGAAGTGGCGGCACTGCTGCTCGCCATTCTTGCCGTGGCCTATTCCTATGTTGGCACGCCGGTGGTGCGGATGATGTGGTTTCCGATATTCTATCTGGCGTTTCTGATCCCGGTGCCCGGCTGGTTGCTTGATGCGGTGACGCAACCCTTGAAGCTGCTGGTGTCGCAGGTGGTGACCAACACCTTGACCGAATTTGGCTATCCTGTGGCGCGGATCGGGGTGACAATCTATGTGGCCAGCTATCAACTGCTGGTGGAAGATGCGTGTGCCGGCCTGAATTCGCTCGTCAGCCTGTCGGCGATCGGGCTATTTTATGTCTATATGCTGCGGGGCAGCAACTGGCGCTATTCCTTGTTGTTGCTCGCCCTGGTCATTCCCATTGCCATTGCGGCGAATTGCATCCGGGTGGCGGCGCTTGTGCTCATAACTTTCTATTTCGGTGATGGTGCCGCGCAAGGCTATCTGCATAATTTTGCGGGCATGGTGACCTTTACCTCGGCCTTGCTGTTCATTTTCCTGATCGACAAGCTGCTCACACCGCTGCGCAATGCGTTGCTGGCCATGGGGCGCCGCCGGTCATGAACCGCCGTGATGTGTTGATTGGCAGCAGCCTGTTTGCCGCTGCCGGTGCGGCGGCGGCGTTGACCCCGCGCACCCGACTCGTGCTGCTAGGCGACCGAAAGCTGGAGGATGTTATCCCCAAGACGGTCGGCAATTGGCACCATGTCGAATCATCGGCCTTTGTTTTGCCGAAAACGCCGGGCAGCCTGGCCGACCGGTTGTACAGCCAGACGTTGAGCCGGCTGTATCTTTCGCAGCAGAACCAGCCGGTGATGCTGGTGATCGCCTATGGCGCGGTGCAGAATGATTTGCTGCAGCTGCACCGGCCGGAAGCCTGTTATGCAGCGGTTGGCTTCACCATTTCGGAATCGAAGCCGGCTACGGTCAATCTGGGCCACAATGCCCTGCTGCCGGTCCGTGACTTGACGGCGCGCAGTGATTCGCGCGTTGAACCCATCAGCTATTGGACGCGGATCGGCGATGATCTGCCGACCAGCGGCAGTGAACAGCGGATGGTCAAGCTGCGCCAGCAGATCAAAGGATTTTTGTCCGATGGTATCCTCGTCCGCCTCTCGACCGTGGCCGAGCCATCAGACGCCATCTTTGCCGAACTCGCGCTGTTCGGCACCACGCTGGTGCAGGCGATGCGTCCTGCGGATCGTGCCGTCCTGATCGGGCGCCCGCTTGCCGCAAAGCTGGCGGCATGAGCGTGCTTGCATCCCTGCCTCCCTGGTCAGCTGTGGCGGTCGCCAAAGGGCTGCAGCACAATCCAGATGAATGTCAGCGTCGCCAGGCCCAGCGCAATGGCAGCGATATGATAATTGGCCAGGCCCTGTTTCAGGGCTTCATTACCCAGATAGTTGGTTGCCGCGCAGCCGATCGCCGCAACCAGATATTGCCACAGATGATCCCTAGCAACACCCTGCGAACGTTGCAGAAAAAGCACGATCAGGCCGGCAAAGACGATTATCGTGGTCCAGTCGTACGGCGTTTCCATTATGCTAATCCCAAAACTTTAGCCCGGATTGCGCCAATCCGGTCCCCCAAGGCCAGTACGCTTGGTAGCGCGGTTTTGCGCAACAGGCCACCTTTGCAAGCCATTATCGGCACCGCTACGGACGCTTTTTTGCCATGTGCTGCCCATGAATGACATGCGGTTTGATCGCGCGCCGGTGGCGCCTGCCGCCGACAAGCCCGGCGTGCCCATCGACGTGGCGGTTTTCTGCGTCCGCCTTCTGGAGTTTCTGGCGATACTGGTCAGCGGTTTTGTTGCCGCTGGCGTGATCATGGATGGCAGTGCCGGCGATGATCCGGCGGTTCACCAGCGCGTCGTGGTCATCGCCGCGCTGGCCTATGCCGTGCTGTCGGAAAGCTTTGGTTGCTATGATCTTGATGCGCAATTTTCGCTGCGCAAGGCCTGGCAACGGGTGGCGACGAGCTGGGTCACCGTGGCGCTTTTCATGGTCACTCTGGGCTTCATCCTGAAATCATCGGATGCTGTATCGCGCAGCTGGGCGGCGGGCTGGTTTGTCGGCGGCGGCTTTACGCTGCTGGCGCTGCGGGCCGGATCGACCTTCTGGGTCCGGCGGTTGAAGAAGCGCGGCACCTTCAACCAGCGCGTTGCGATTTTCGGTGCCGGTGCCCAGGGCGCGCGCTTTGCCGAATATGTCCAGTCGCAGGATCGGCTGACGATTTCACTCATTGGCTTCTTTGATGATCGCCGCGATGGCCGTGTCCCGGCAGCGGCGTCGAATATTCCGGTGCTCGGCAATTTGTCGGCGCTGATCTCGATGATCCGTGATGGCCGCGTTGATCAGGTTGTCGTGGCGCTGCCCTGGTCCGCCGAAGCGCGCCTGCAACAGGTGGTCAGCCGCCTGGCGCTGACGCCGGTGAAGATTCGTCTCGCGCCCGATCTGGCCAGCTTCGCCTTTGCGCGGCGGCCGATGGTGGTGCTCGGCGACATCCCGATGATGACGCTGTTCGAAAGGCCGATCTCCGGCGTTGATGCGGCGCTCAAGTCAATTGAGGACAAGGTGTTGACCTTCATCATCCTCGCCTTGATCTGGCCGGTGCTGCTCGCCGTGGCCATTGCCATCAAGCTGGATTCACCGGGCCCGATCTTTTTCCGCCAGCCGCGCGAAGGCTTCAATAACCGGCCTTTCCGCGTCTATAAATTCCGCTCAATGTACCACAACCGGTCACAGGTCGAAGCCATCCAGCAGGCCAGCCGTGTCGATCCGCGGGTGACGCGGGTGGGGCGTATCCTGCGCCGGACCAGCCTTGATGAACTGCCGCAGCTGTTCAACGTCGTGCAGGGTGACATGTCGCTGGTCGGCCCGCGGCCGCATGCGCCGTCAACGCGGGCGGGGGGGCGGTTGTTCTCCGATGTCGTGGCGTCCTATGCCGCGCGTCACAAGGTCAAGCCGGGGATCACCGGCTGGGCGCAGGTCTGTGGCTGGCGCGGTGAAACCGATACCGAAGACAAGCTCGTCAAGCGCTTCGAGCATGACCTGCACTATATCGAAAACTGGACGCTGTGGTTTGATTTCTACATCTTGTTCCGCACCGTTGGATCGGTCCTGCTGCCCAAAAACGCTTTCTAGGCACCGCGGTGATGAACTGGCTGGCATCTAGACCCATTGGCACGGCTGACTTGCGCCATGATGGCAACAGTTTCACGGCGCTGCGCTGGATATTGGCGTCATCGGTGATGATTTCACATGGCTGGGATTTGACCCAGAACCAGCGCGGGCTGGACCCGACAGTGGCGATATTGTCCTTTCCGATCAGCCGGCTGGCGGTGTTCCTGTTTTTCACCCTGTCGGGCTTTCTGGTGATCGGCAGCCTTGTAAAGCGCGGCGTTCTGGCGTTTTTGCAGGCGCGGGCGCTGCGGCTGCTGCCGGGCCTGTGGGTCATGCTGCTGGTTGTGCCTATCGCCAAGCGCCTGTCCGAGTAACGGCCCTTTCATTCACCGCCTCTGCAGGTCTGCATTCAAGTGGCGGTGGTACCCGAACCGACCAAGGCAGGCGCGTT
>JANYCM010000235.1 GCA_025360285.1 Sphingomonadales bacterium | reverse complement strand
CCGACTCCAAATTAAAACACGGCGCGGTCATACGTCCGGGTTGAACACGCTCCACCCCGTCGCCTGGGCCAATTGTTCAAGGGCGCGGGTGCCGAGCAAGGAGTTGCCCTGCGGCGACAGGCCGGGTGACCAGACCGCGATGCTCGCCCGGCCCGGCGCGATCGCCAATATGCCGCCGCCGACGCCGGACTTGGCTGGCAGGCCGACGCGAAAGGCGAAATCGCCCGATGCATCATAATGGCCGCAGGTCAGCATCAGGGCGTTGATCCGTCTTGTGCGTTCGGCGCTGATCACCGGCAGGCCGGTGTCGGGCGCCACGCCGCCCAGGGCGAGGAACCGCCCGGCGCGCGCCAATTGCCGGCATGACATGGCGATGGCACATTGCTGGAAATAGACGCTGAGCGTGGCATCGACGGGGCCGGCGATGACGCCGAACGAGCGCATGTAATTGGCCAGCGCCGCGTTGCGGAAACCGGTGACCGATTCGGACCAGGCCACCGCCGGGTCGATATCGATACTGTCATCGCCGGCCAGATCGCGGATGCGCGCCATGATCGCGGCGATGGCCTCGGCCGAATCCTTGCCTTGGGCGATCAGGTCGCACACCGCGATGGCGCCGGCGTTGATGAACGGGTTGCGCGGCCGGCCGCCTTCGAGTTCGAGCTGGATGATCGAATTGAAGGCGCTGCCCGATGGTTCGCGCCCCACCATGGTCCAGACGGCGTCGCCGTGCCGGCAGGAGGCTTCGACCAGCGCGAACACTTTGCTGACCGACTGGATCGAAAAGCGCATATCGGCATCGCCAGCGGCGAACTCCTCACCCGCTGCCGTCACCACCGCGATGCCGAAATGGCCGGCCGACACCTTGGCCAGTTCCGGGATGTAATCGGCGACGCGGCCGCGATCGGTTGCGGTTGCGGCCCGTGCCGCAATGTTCGCGACTAACATTGCCAGATCGGCCATCTGATTCCCTTCGCCCGCCGTGATTGCCGCAGATATCAGGTCGCGAACCTATCATCCAAATCGCCTGCAACGGGTGACTACCAGCTCGACCGTTTGGAGCAAGGCCAGTGCCATAGCTGCCGTTGGTCTGAGGCAGACGAAACGGCAACTACCGACCCAAAGTCGGTCGCTCGCTCGATTATAGCTGAGTGTCTGCTCACGCCAGAAACCGCCATCTTGTTCCCAAAAATTGACGCGATACATAGTGGCTATGAGGTGGGGTGCATGAAGCTGCCAAAGCGTTCTATGATTGTACTGTGGTTGGCATTCGTGCCGGCCATAGCCGCCAATGCTGCTGCCCCGGTACCGACGCCAGTCAACGAAAAGGCGGCGATCGAGTGGTTGCGCAACAACGCCGTGACGTTTGCTGACACATCGCCAACGCCTGATGAATTCCGCCCCCTGATTGATAAGCTTGGCAGCGCGCGCATCGTCGGTATCGGCGAAGCAACGCACGGCGACCATCAGGACCAGACGTTCAAGGCGGAGCTTATAAAGGCGCTGATCGTTGCCGGTCGTATCGATACGGTCGCGCTCGAATGCAGCCGTCAGGCCGGGGCGGATTTTGACGCCTACACTCATAGTGGCACAGGTGAGCTGGCGGCGCTTATCCGATCCAAGCGCTTCTTTCGCACTTGGCAAGACGACGAAATGGCGGGGCTGATACTTTGGCTCCGCGCGTGGAACGTCACGGCAGCCAGCCCTGTCCGCATTATCGGCATCGACAATCAGGACGCCAACCGCGACATCACCGTCGCACTCGATTTTGTCCGCGAGCGTGACCCGGCGTTGGCGGATCAACTGAGAGCCGGCGTCGAACCGATGCTCGGCGACAAGGCGCTGGCGCTTGGCTTTTATAAGTGGGTGGTCGCGACACCGCAGGCGAAGTTCGATATGGTAACAAAGGGCGTTCAGGCCATTAACGCTGCGTTCGGCTCGCATCGAGCTGCGTGGCGCAACGTGCCGGGTTACGACGATGCCGACTATGCTGCACGACTAGCGGCGCAAGGCATCAAACAATTTGATCTGGAGGCGGGTAACCCTGATGTCGACCAGTCCACGTTTTCTGCCGAATACAATAATCGCCGCGATGTTTTTATGGCCGCCAACCTGATCGAGCGTAACGCCGGCGGGCACCGCACGGCTCTATGGGCGCACGATCTCCACGTGGTTCCCGACATCGATTCGGCCCAAAAAGCCAGTGGCTGGCTGACCATGGGATCAGAACTGCGCCGACAGCTTGGCAGCGATTATGCCAGCATCGGCTTTGCCTGGACGGCGGGTAACTTCAATTCACAAAGTGTCGCGGGCTACACAGCAACCGCGATGCGCAACCGCGATTGGACCCCGCAAAGCTTGCCGAACAACCGGCCCGAGGACCTTGGCAGCACCTTGAATGCAACCGGTCTGCCGCGATTCTGGATCGATTTGCGAACGATTCCGACTTCGATCATGCCCTGGGCGACAACACCCAAGTTCCGTGGCTGGGCCGGTGCCCGGGTCAATCCTGCCGATTGGCAAACGACTGACGATAACAAGCTCGCGCTGGTGCCGGGGTTCGATCTGCTTGTCTATTTTCACACAATTACCCCGTCGCACATGTGGAAAAAGTTGCCGCCAGAAAAGCCCTGATCCGTTTGTTCGAGGCAAAAACCACCATCCAGCGGGGGCAACGAAACATAGGCGACGGCGTCGTTAGCCCCCTCCGCAAATGCCCGCTTTCGGCGCAAGCAGACTCTCGGCGACTCCGTTAGAAACGTCCGCTAAGTCCCACAACCAGTCGTTAAGGTGTCGTCGCCGGGTGATGAATTTACGTCCGGTCGCGGGGATCGGCAGAACGCCGCCGAGGGGACGAGAAAGCGGCGCAAGCAGCCCCGCGGCGCTATGAGCCAGCGTCCTGGCTTTTCCAGCCCAACCGCCAAAGGCCCGCCACCGCCAAAATATGAGTGGCACTTGAATTACGCGTAGTGTA
>JANYCM010000056.1 GCA_025360285.1 Sphingomonadales bacterium | reverse complement strand
GGAGAGAAGACTCAGTCCGGCATCTTCCGCTCAGCTCTTGTCCGAATAGGGCGGCACGCTCGCCGCGATCGGATCGAGGCGGACCCAAAGCGCGAGACCACCGGCGACAAGCACCAGGGCCAGCGCCACCAGCAACGCCGGGCGGCGCGGCAGGCGCGGTGTCAGCGGCCAGAGCAGCAGCAGCGTCAGCGGCGCGAAGATCGCGATTGCCGAGGGCATGCCGGGACCGATGGCGAGCAGGGTGAAATGCCCGAAACCCCCGGCAAAGGCGAAACCGAAGATCGCTGCCAGCGCCGGGGCGAGCAGCGCCAGGCCGCGCCAGCGCGCCGCCAGCGCCATGGCCAGCGCCGCCAGCAGCAGCGGCCAGGCGAGGATCGGCGCCGCCGCCGGCAACAGCGCCTGGACCATTATGACCATCAGCAGATTGACCAGCGCCAGCCCGGCCCAGGTCACCCAGGCCGGCCGCCGCGCCGGCACCAGCGCGAGGGTGATGATCAGCCCGGCGGCGAACAGCAGCAGCGCCTGGGTTTCCAGCCGCGGCAGCGCTGCCAGCCGGTCATAATAATTCACCTTGCCATCGGCGCCCGACAACAGGTTGCCAGCATAGAGCAGCACGCCGCAGGCCAGCACGCCGACCAGCGCATCGACGCTGCTTGCGGCGACCTGCGGCCAGCGCCATTCCGCCACCTGTCGCCGCGCCGCGCCGATGATCAGCGCGGCAATGCCCGCCACCAGCACCCAGCCGGCCCAGACCGGATAGGCGATGATGCCCCAGCCGAGCACATCGCTGAACACCGCATCGGGTGCCGGCGCGGGCAGCGCCGTAGCGGTGACCAAGGCGCGGGTGATGGCCAGCCCCTCGTCACCCATATGCTGAAGACTGCCCGGATCAATGGCATCGGGCGTCGAGAGCGGCGAATGGTAAAGTTCGGCGCGGCCCATGAAGGCAAAGTTGAAGCCGGCAACGCCGCGCTGCTTGGCCGGGGTGAAATCGGTCGAATTGGGCAGCAGTTCATAGATTTTCACCGCCAGCGAATTGGCGGCGGGATTGGCCACGCTGGCGGCGAGCAGCTTGATCATGTTGCCATTGGCCGGACCGGTTTCGAACATCACCGCCCGGCCGCCGCCGCCGCGCGATTCAAGATCGACCAGCGCGCCGATGCGGTCGGCCAGCGGATCGCCGGCGGTGCCGGGGGCGAAAAACGCCTTGGCGCCAACCAGGCCAAGTTCCTCGGCATCGGTGATGAGCAAGACCAGGTCACGCGCCTGGCTCGCCTGGGGAATGGCGCGGGCGATTTCCAGGGCGGACGCAACGCCCATGCCATCATCGGCGGCACCTGGGGAGGCCCAGACGCTGTCATAATGCGCCATTACGGCGACGGCTTGCGCCGCGGGATCATGGCCAGGGCGCAGCGCGATCAAGGTGACGGCGCTGGCCATGTCGGCATTGGCGCCGCCCCATTTGCGCAGGCGCTCACGCGGCTTTTCGGGCAGCGGCGTCACCGTCTGGCGGACGCTGAAACCCAGGCTGCGCAGCCGTTCTATAACATGGGCACGCACCACGTCATTGCCGACAGACCCGGTGGGGTGGGGTTCCCGGGCGATGATGCGGATATCGGCCATGGCGCGGGCGGCGGCGAATTGGTCGGCGGCGGCAGTCACGGGCTTCGGCGCCGGCGGCTGCGCGGCGCTGAAGCCGAGCCAACCGGCCAGCAGCAAGGTCAGTGCCAGCGCCAGCCATTTGTTCATTATCGCCATCCCCATCGCCTGCCATGCTGGTGCCGCGCCGCCCGCAGCAACGCAACTGCCAATTGCGGCGGACCACGCCTTGTGTTGCGTCAAAGACACACCATATCGATGGGAACTGGAGGCCAAATTCCGATGAACATCGAAAAATTCAGCGATCGCGCCAAGGGGTTCCTGCAATCGGCGCAGACCGTCGCCATCCGCAACAATCACCAGCGTGTTGCCCCCGAACATGTGCTGAAGGCGCTGCTGGAGGATGACCAGGGCATGGCCGCCGGCCTGATCCGCGCCACCGGCGGTTCCCCTGAAACCGCGACGCAATTGACCGACCAGGCGCTGGCCAGGATCGCCCAGGTTTCGGGAAGCGGCGCCCAGTCATTGAGCTGGGACAGCGATACGGTGCGCCTGCTCGACAATGCCGAGGCGATTGCAACCAAGGCCAAGGATTCGTTCGTCACCGTCGAACGCCTGCTGGTAGCCCTCACCGTTGCTTCCACCACCGCCGCCGGCAAGGCGCTGGGCGCAGCCGGGGTGACGGCGCAGGCGCTGGACACCGCCATCGAAGGCGTGCGCAAGGGCCGCAGCGCCGACAGCGCCGGCGCCGAAGCGCAGTTCGACGCGCTGAACAAATACGCCCGCGACCTGACCCAGGCGGCGCGCGACGGCAAGCTCGATCCGGTCATCGGCCGCGATGAGGAAATCCGCCGCACCATCCAGGTGCTGGCACGGCGCACCAAGAACAACCCGGTGCTGATCGGCGAACCCGGCGTCGGCAAGACAGCGGTGGTCGAAGGCCTGGCGCTGCGCATTGCCAATGGCGATGTGCCCGATGGGTTGAAGGACAAGCGGCTGATGTCATTGGACATGGGCGCGCTGATCGCCGGGGCCAAATACCGAGGGGAATTTGAAGAGCGCCTGAAGGGTGTGCTCGACGAAGTGCGCGCCGAAGGCAGCGATGTCGTCCTGTTCATCGACGAAATGCACACTTTGGTCGGTGCCGGTGCGTCGGAAGGATCGATGGATGCGTCAAACCTGCTGAAACCGGCGCTGGCG
>JANYCM010000197.1 GCA_025360285.1 Sphingomonadales bacterium | reverse complement strand
TCGAACACAGCGCGCATCGGGCCGCCGGCGATGATGCCGGTACCGGCCGGGGCCGAACGCAGGTTGACCTTGCCAGCGCCGAAACGGCCCTTGCCGTCATGGTGCAGCGTGCGGCCTTCCTTGAGCGGAACGCGGACCATCGCCTTTTTGGCAGCCGCCGTCGCCTTCTGAATGGCTTCCGGCACTTCGCGCGCCTTGCCATGGCCGAAACCGACCCGGCCCTTGGCATCGCCGACGACCACAAGCGCCGCAAAACCGAAGCGCTTGCCGCCCTTCACCGTCTTGGAAACGCGGTTGATGTGAACCAGTTTTTCAACAAGTTCCTCGCCGCCGGCTTCCATCGGGTTATTGCCATCACGGCGACCACGGCCGCGATCACGATCATTGCCGCCGCCAGGGCCACCACGACCACGGCCGCCACCGGGACCACCGCCGCCAGGGCCGCCGCGACCGCGACGTTCGCCGCCTGGGCCACCACCGGGAGCCGCTGCCGGCGCGTTATGGATTTCATCAGCCATTGCTTAAAACTCCAATCCGCCTTCGCGGGCACCATCGGCCAGCGATTTGACGCGGCCGTGGAAGATGAAACCTCCACGATCGAAAACCACCGCCGACACGCCGGCAGCCTTGGCCCGTTCGGCCAGCAGCTTGCCAACCGCGGCTGCGGCATCCTTGGTGGCACCCGTCGTTTCGCGCATGTCCTTTTCCAGGGTCGAGGCAGCAGCCACCGTCACGCCGCGGGCATCGTCGATGACCTGGGCATAGATGTGCTGCGACGTGCGATGGATCGAAAGGCGCGGGCGCGCGCCACCCTTGGCACGCAGCGCGGTGCGGACGCGCCGGCGGCGCTGATCGAAAAGCGAAAGCTTGGCCATTATTTCTTCTTCCCTTCCTTGCGGAAGATCTTCTCGCCGCGATATTTGATGCCCTTGCCCTTATAGGGCTCCGGCTTTCTCCAACGCCGGATCTCGGCGGCCACCTGGCCGACGCGCTGCTTGTCGCTGCCGGTGATTTCCACTGTCGTCTGGTCGGGCGTCTTGATGGTGATGCCATCAGGAATGGCGAAATCGACGTCATGGCTATAGCCAAGCTGCAACTTCAGGTTCGATCCCTGCACCGAGGCGCGGTAACCGACGCCGGTGATTTCCAGAACCTTGGTAAAGCCATCCGAAACGCCGACCACCAGGTTCGAAACCAGCGTGCGCTGCATGCCCCAGAAGGCACGGGCGCGCTTGGTTTCATTGGCCGGGTTGACGGCGATTTCGCCGGTGCCGATCTCATAGGCGATGTCATCCGACATCGGCATGGTCAGGACGCCCTTGGGGCCCTTTACCGACAGGATGCGGTCTTCGATGCTGGCGGTGACTCCGGCCGGAACCGGCACCGCCTTCTTTCCGATGCGCGACATGGCTTAAAACACCTGGCAGAGGACTTCGCCGCCGGCATTCTGTTCCCGCGCTTCCGCGTCGGACAGAACACCCTTGGGCGTCGAAACGATGACAATGCCGAGGCCGTTGCGGACCCGCGGCAGTTCGGTGGCGCCCGAATAGACGCGGCGACCTGGCTTCGAGACACGCGCGATATGCTGGATCGCCGGCTTGCCTTCGAAATATTTCAGATCGATGCGCAGCGCAGCGGCAGCGGTGCCGCCATCGGCCGGGCTGTAGCCACGGATATAGCCTTCACGCTGCAGCACGTCGAGGACGCGGGCACGCAACTTGGAAGCCGGGGTGAGGATCGAATCCTTCTTGGCCTGCTGGCCATTGCGGATCCGGGTGAGCATGTCACCAAGGGGGTCGGTCATCGACATGTCGGTGTTCCTACCAGCTCGACTTGGTCACACCGGGGATCAGGCCCTTGTTGGCCAGTTCCCGCAGCATGATACGCGAAAGCTTGAACTTGCGATAATAGGCGCGGCTGCGGCCGGTCAGCTCGCAGCGGTTGCGCACCCGCGTCGGGTTGGCATTGCGCGGCAGCTCGGCCATTTTCAGGCGCGCCATCAGCCGTTCATTGTCATCGCGGTTTTCGTCTTCGGCGATCGCCTTCAGCACGGCGAACTTGCCGGCATATTTGACGACCAGCGCCTTCCTATGCTCGTTCTTGTTGATCGAGGAGAGCTTTGCCATGGGTCAGGCCGCCTTCTTGTCTTGCGCTTCGCCGATGAACGGCAGGCCGAAGGCTGCGAGCAGCGCCCGGGCTTCATCGTCGGTCTTCGCCGAGGTGGTGATGATCACATCCATGCCGCGAACCGAATCGATCCGGTCATAGTTGATTTCAGGAAAGATGATCTGTTCCTTCAGGCCCATGGCATAATTGCCCCGGCCATCGAACGACTTGGGGTTCAGCCCGCGGAAATCGCGAACCCGCGGCAGCGCCACGGTGACCAGACGATCGAGGAATTCATACATCTTGTCACGGCGCAGGGTGACCTTGCAGCCGATCGGCATGCCTTCGCGCAGCTTGAAGGTGGCGACCGATTTCTTGGCCTTGGTGATCACCGGCTTCTGCCCGGCGATCAACGCCATTTCCTCGGCGGCCTTGTCGACCTTCTTCTTGTCCTGCGTGGCTTCACCGACGCCCATGTTGAGCACGATCTTTTCGATCTTCGGCACCTGCATCAGGTTCTTGTATCCGAATTGCTCGGTCATCTGGGCGCGGACCTTGTCCACGTACAGCTTCTGCATCCGGGTCAGATTTGCGTGATCAGCCATCGATCAATTCTCCCGACCGCTTGGCGACACGCACCTTGCGACCATCTTCCAGCACCTTGAAACCCACGCGGGTCGGCTTGCCGGTCTTCGGGTCCTCGATGGCGACCTTGGATACGTGCAGGGGCGCTTCGATGCGCTCCAGCCCGCCCTGGGGGTTCGTCTGCGAGGGCTTCTTGTGACGGGTCATCATGTTGACCCCGCCGACAACGACCTTCATTTCCTTCGGGTTCACCTTGGTAACTTCACCATGCTTGCCCTTGTCCTTGCCGGACAGGATGACGACCTTGTCGCCCTTCTTGATCTTGGCGGCGCTCATTACAGCACCTCCGGCGCAAGGCTGATGATCTTCATGTGCCCGGACGCGCGCAGTTCGCGCACCACGGGGCCAAAAATGCGGGTGCCGATCGGCTCCTCATTCTTGTTGATCAGCACGGCGGCATTGCCATCGAAGCGGATCACCGAGCCATCGGCGCGGCGAATATCCTTGGCGGTGCGCACGACGACGGCACGGTGCACATCGCCCTTCTTCACCTTGCCCTTGGGCTGCGCTTCCTTGACCGACACGACGATGACATCGCCGACGCCGGCAAAGCGGCGCTTGGAACCACCAAGCACCTTGATGCACATCACCCTTTTGGCGCCGCTGTTGTCAGCCACGTCGAGGTTCGTCTGCATCTGGATCATTTGTTCGATCCTTCACCAAAATTGCGAGAATGGGCCATCAGCCGACCTTCTCCAGAACTTTCCACGTCTTCAGCTTGGAAATCGGGGCACATTCTTCAATGCGCACCGTGTCGCCGGCCTTGACCACATTGCCCTCGTCATGGGCATGATATTTCTTCGAACGACGGATGATCTTGCCATAGACCGGATGCGCAACCTTGCGCTCGATCAGCACGACCACCGTCTTGTCACCCTTGTCGGACACAACGGTGCCCTGCAGGACGCGTTTCGGCATGGCTTATGCTCCCGGCTGCGCGGCGGCGGGCTTGCGGCCGGCCTGCAGCGTCTTGATGCGCGCGATGGTGCGGCGCACCTCGCGAATACGGCCCGGCTTTTCCAACTGGCCGGTGGCCGCCTGGAAACGCAGGTTGAACTGTTCCCGCTTCAACTCGCCGAGCGCGGTCGCCAGCTGGTCGTCGGTCTGGACCATCAGGTCCGCGTGTTTGGTCTGGGCCATCGTCTTAGTCCTGGGCACCGGTCGGTTCGCCAAGGCGAACGACCATCTTGGTCTTGATCGGCAGCTTGGCAGCGGCACGTTCAAAGGCACCGGCGGCGATATCATGGGGCACGCCATCAAGTTCGAACATGATGCGGCCGGGCTTGACGCGCGCCGCCCAATATTCCGGCGCGCCCTTGCCCTTGCCCATGCGGACTTCGGCAGGCTTGGCGGTGACGGGCACATCCGGGAAGATGCGGATCCACAACCGGCCAGCACGCTTGATGTGGCGCGAAATGGCGCGGCGGGCCGCTTCGATCTGGCGCGCGGTGATGCGTTCCGGTTCCATCGCCTTCAGGCCAAACGCACCAAAGTTGAGCGCGGTGCCACCCTTGGCATCGCCGTGGATCCGGCCCTTGAACTGCTTGCGGAATTTCGTCCGCTTCGGAGACAACATGTTCTGATTTCCTCTAGCGGGCCGGGCGAACGCCGACGAGAGAGTTAGAACAAACGGATCGGATATCTTATATTTTGCAGCAGCATCCGAAGTTCCAGCC
>JANYCM010000193.1 GCA_025360285.1 Sphingomonadales bacterium | reverse complement strand
ACACGCGCGCCGTGACCGTCGAACCGCCGCGCGATCCGACGCACGGCGACCTTGCCACCAACGCCGCCATGGTGCTGGCCAAGCCTGCCGGCCTGAAGCCGCGCGACATCGCCGTCATGCTGGCCCAGAAACTGGCGCGGGTGCCGGAAATCGAAGCCGCCGAAGTCGCCGGGCCGGGTTTCCTCAACCTTACCCTGCGCCCCGATGTGTGGCGCGCCGAACTCGCCGCCATCGATGCCGCCGGGGCTGATTATGGCCGCTCCACCATGGGTGCCGGGCAAAGCGTCAATGTCGAATATGTCTCGGCCAACCCCACCGGCCCAATGCACATGGGGCATTGCCGCGGCGCCGTCGTCGGCGATGCGCTGGCCAGCCTTTTGGCCTTTGCCGGCTTTGGCGTTACGCGCGAATATTATATCAATGATGCCGGCGGCCAGGTCGATACGCTCGCCCGCTCGGCGCATCTGCGCTACCGCGAGGCGCTGGGCGAGACGATCGAAATCCCTGAAGGCTTTTACCCCGGCGACTATCTGGTGCCGGTCGGCCAGGCGCTCGCCGCCGAATTTGGTGACCGGTTTGTCGGCGCGCCGGAAGCTGACTGGCTGGCGCCGTTCCGCACCCGCACTGTCGCGCTGATGATGGACCTGATCCGGGCCGATTTGATGCTGCTCGGCATCAGGCAGGATGTGTTCTTTTCAGAAGCCTCGCTGGGACCGCGGGTGCAGCAGGCGCTCGACACGCTGGCGGCCAAGGGCCTGATCTATCAGGGCGTGCTCGAAGCGCCGAAGGGCGAGACCGCCGATGATTGGGAGGCGCGGCCGCAAACGCTGTTCAAGGCGACGCAATTCGGTGACGACAGCGACCGGGCGATGCAAAAGTCGGATGGCAGCTGGACCTATTTCGCCGGCGATGTCGCCTATCATTGGGACAAGCTGGCGCGGGGTTACACGGCGCTGGTCGATATGTTCGGTGCCGATCATGGCGGTTATGTGAAGCGCATGACCGCCGCCGTGCGCGCGCTGTCGGATGACAAGGTGCCGCTCGACGTCAAGATCGTTCAGATGGTCAAGCTGCTGCGCGCCGGTGAGCCGGTGAAGATGTCGAAGCGGTCGGGCAATTTCGTCACGCTTGCCGATGTGGTCGAAGAAGTCGGCAAGGATGTCGTGCGCTTCATCATGCTGACCAAGCGCAGCGATTCGCAGCTCGATTTCGATTTCGCCAAGGTGGTAGAACAAAGCCGCGACAACCCGGTCTTCTATGTCCAATACGCCCATGCCCGCATCATGTCGGTGGGGCGCAAGGCCGCCGAAGCCGGCATGGTGCTGCCGCCGGCGGACTATGCGCGGCTCGATGATACCGACCTGGCGCTGGTCAAGCTGGCGGCGCAATGGCCGCGCATTGTCGAACAGGCGGCGGCGACGCGCGAACCGCACCGCATCGCCTTTTACCTGGGCGACCTGGCCGCGGCGTTCCACAGCCAGTGGAATCTGGGCAATGATGATCCGCAGCGGCGTTTTGTCATCGCGGGTGATCCGGCGCTGACGGCGGCGCGGCTGGCGCTGGGCGGCGGGGTGGGGCAGGTGATTCGCAATGGCCTGGCCGTCATTGGCGTCGAAGCGGCGGATGAGCTGCACTGATGCCGCGCCGCGATCTGGATGATGACGCCCCCTGGCTCGCCGAGGCCAGCCCGGCGCCGCGCACCGAAGTCAGCCGGCGGTCGTTTTTCTGGACGCTGGCGGTGCTGCTCGGGCTGGCCGCTGTCGGTGCCATCGGGCTGATTCTGCTGCTGTCGAAAAAGGATGGCGGATCGACGCAAGGCTATATGAACGCCGAACAGGCGCCGCTGATCAGCGCCGAATCGGGCCCCTACAAGCAACTGCCCAAGGACCCCAAGGGGCTGGCGATCGAAGGCCAGGACCAGACCATCTATGCCGCCGGCGAAGGCATCGACCAGGGCAGCACCATCGATCTGAACGCCGTGCCGGAGGAGCCGCTGGGCAAGCCGGCGGCGCCGCACGACTTGTTGCCGCCGGATCCGGCGGTGCAGGCGCCGCTGCCGGAGAAGCCGGCTGTTGTGGCACCGGCGGCGAAGCCGGCTGTTGTGGCACCGGTGGCGAAGCCGGCTGTTGTCCCGCCGGCGGTGGTTGTGCCGGCGAAAATTCCTACAAAACCGGCGGCAAGCCCGCCAACCCCGGTGACGAGCCCGTCAAGCCCGCCAGCTCGGCCCGCGCTCACGCTCGAAATCCCCGCCGCCAAGCCCGCCACCACCCCCAAAAAACCTGAAGATGCCCCGCATCCTACAGGCGGCGCGGCGCAATTGGGGGCGTTTTCGAACGAAGCCAAGGCCGATGCGGCCTGGGCCGCACTGGCCGCCAAAGGTGTGCTCGGCGGCTATCAGAAGCGCGTCATCCGGCTCGAAAATGGCGACAAGACCCTGTGGCGATTGCGCGCCAGCGGCGGTGATGCGGTGGCGTTGTGCAGCAAATTGCGCGCCAGCGGCGATGCGTGCAGCGTGGTGGAATAGGATGCAACCGACCTTCATGGGGCTTGCCGGCCTGACGATAAGTGCCCAAGAACGCGCACTTTTTCGGGAATATGATCCCGCCGGCTACATCCTGTTCAAGCGCAATGTCGATACGCCCGAACAGGTCCGCGCGCTGACCGCGGCGCTGACCGACCTGGCCGGGCGGCCGCTGCCGATCCTCATCGACCAGGAAGGTGGCCGCGTCGCCCGACTGCGCCCGCCGCACTGGCCGGAATTCCCCGCCGGACAGGTCTTCGACCGCCTTTACGACATCGCCCCCGTCACCGCCATAGAAGCCGCAAGGCTCAACGCCCTGGCGCTGGCGGCGCTGCTGAAAGACCTCGGAATCACCGTCGATTGCCTGCCTTTGCTCGATGTGCGTGACCCACAAGGCCATGATATCATTGGCGATCGCAGCTTTGGCGCCGAACCCATGAAAGTGGCGGCGATGGGCCGCGCCACCCTCGATGGCCTGCGCCAGGGCGGCGTCTGCGGGGTGGTGAAACACATCCCCGGCCATGGCCGCGCCGCCGCCGATAGCCATTTGGAACTGCCGATCGTCACCGCCAGCCGCGCCGACCTCGAACGCGATTTCGAACCCTTCCGCACCCTGAACACCGCCCCCATGGCGATGACCGCCCATGTCACCTACACCGCCATCGACCCCGAACGCTGCGCCACCTTGTCACCGCTGGTTATCGACTTGATTCGAAACGATATTGGCTTTCAGGGCCTGCTGATGTCCGACGATCTGGGCATGCAGGCGCTCGGTGGCCCGGACAAGGCGGATTTCGGCGCCCGGGCGCTGGCCAGCCTCGCCGCCGGCTGCGACATTGCCCTGCATTGTTCCGGCGATTTCCATGAGATGCGGGCGATCTGCGAAGTGGTGTCGCCGATTTCAGATGCCGCCGCTGCGCGACTTGTCGCCGCAATGGCAGGGATTGGCAGCGGCGACAACCGGACCTCCGCGCATTGGGCCGAAAAGCGTGACCGGCTGCTCGCTGTCGCCTGATCTTCCTCTCCCGGTAGACGCGAAGGCGTCGCCTACGGCTGCGGGAGAGGCGAGACGCGCGTCAGCGCGCGGGGTGAGGGTGTTCCCCAACACCGAAGCAAGAAAGCGCCCTCACCCGCTCGCGCAAGGGCGCGAGTCGACCTCTCCCGCCGGCGGGAGAGGTAAGTGACCGACGATGATTTCGACACCCCGCCGCGCGCTGTGCCGCCGACGCTGGTACTGCAACTCGGCAGCTGGGAAGGCCCGCTCGATCTGCTGCTGACCCTGGCGCGGGCCCAAAAGGTCGATCTGGCGCAGATTTCAATCCTGGCGCTGGTCGATCAATATTTGCAATTCATCCGTGATGCCAAAGCCTTGAGCCTGGAACTCGCTG